>NZ_QAIU01000489.1:0-7901 GCF_003061205.1 Pseudomonas sp. HMWF006 | reverse complement strand
TCGCCACCCTGACGATTCTGACGAAAAACTCGTTTCTCAATGAAATCACCCGCCAATACGTGGTGACCGCACGGGCCAAGGGCTTGAGCGAACGTCGGGTGCTCTACGGCCACGTGTTCCGCAATGCGATGTTGCTGGTGGTATCGGGCATTCCCCAGGCCTTTATCAGCGTGTTTTTCGCCGGCTCGTTGCTGATTGAAGTGATTTTTTCCCTCGATGGCCTCGGTCGCATGAGCTACGAAGCGGCCGTCTCGCGGGACTATCCAGTGGTGTTCGGCTCGCTGTTCATCTTCACCCTGTTCGGCCTGCTGATAAAACTGATCGGCGACTTGTGCTACACCCTTGTCGATCCGCGCATCGACTTCGCTGCGAGGAACGCCTGATGCTCAAGCTCTCGCCGTTGGGCCGTCGCCGTTTCGAGCGATTCAAGAAAAACCGTCGTGGCTGGTGGTCGTTATGGCTGTTCATCGGCCTGTTCCTGCTGACCCTCGGCGGTGAGCTGATCGCCAACGACAAACCGCTGGTGGTCAGTTATCAAGGCCAGTGGTACTTCCCGGTATTCAAACGCCACACCGAACAGGAGTTCGGCGGGCAACTACCGTTTCAGGCCGACTACCGCAGCGACTATGTGCAGAACCTGATTCGCAAGGACGGTGGCTGGTTGCTGTTCCCGCCGATTCCGTTCAGCGACGACACGCCGAACTATGACCTCAATAAACCGGCGCCGAGCCCGCCGACATCGGTCAACTGGCTGGGCACCGACGATCAGGCGCGGGATGTCCTCGCGCGGGTGATTTTCGGCGCCCGGGTGTCGATTCTCTTCGCGTTGATGCTGACCTTTGTCAGCGCCCTGATCGGCATCGCTGCCGGTGCCTTGCAAGGTTATTACGGCGGCTGGGTCGACCTGCTCGGGCAGCGCTTGCTTGAAGTCTGGTCGGGGTTACCGGTGCTGTACCTGCTGATCATCCTCTCCGGGTTTGTCGAACCGAACTTCTGGTGGCTGCTGGGGATCATGGCGCTGTTTTCGTGGCTGGCACTGGTGGACGTGGTACGTGCGGAGTTCCTGCGCGGGCGCAACCTGGAATACGTCAAGGCTGCGCGGGCGCTGGGCCTGACCGATCGCAAGGTGATCGTCCGGCACATCCTGCCCAACGCCATGAACGCGACGTTGAGTTACTTGCCGTTCATTCTGACCGGGGCGATTTCCACCCTCACCGCACTGGACTTTCTCGGCTTCGGCATGCCCGCCGGCAGCGCCTCGCTGGGCGAACTGATCGGTCAGGGCAAACAGAACCTGCAGGCACCGTGGCTCGGGCTGACAGCGTTCTTCACCCTGGCGCTGATCCTTTCTTTATTGGTGTTCATCGGCGAAGCGTTACGCGACGCGTTCGACCCTCGATCCTGAAGCGTGGCCATGACTGACAATCTGATTGAAATCCGTAACCTCAATGTCGCTTTCCATGGCCAGCGCGTGGTGCGCGACCTGTGCCTGGACATTCGCCCCGGTGAGTGTCTGGCGCTGGTTGGCGAGTCCGGTTCGGGCAAGTCGGTGACGGCCCACTCGATTCTGCAATTGCTGGCAGACAGCGAAGCGCAAACCACTGGCAGCATTCGCTATCGCGGTCAGGAGCTGGTCAGTGCGGACCCCAAGGTCTTGCGTGAGCTGCGCGGCAACCGCATCGCGATGATCTTTCAGGAGCCGATGACCTCGCTCAATCCGCTGCACACCATCGAAAAGCAGATCGGCGAAACCTTGCTGCTGCACCGCGGCCTCGGTGGAAAAGCGGCGCAACAGCGCATCCTCGAACTGCTCGAACTGGTCGGCATCCAGAAACCCAAAGAGCGGCTCAAGGCCTACCCGCACCAATTGTCCGGAGGACAACGACAGCGGGTCATGATCGCCATGGCCCTGGCTTGCGAACCGGAATTGTTGATTGCCGATGAGCCGACCACTGCCCTCGATGTCACCGTACAGCGCAAGATTCTGCTGCTGCTCAAGTCCCTGCAACAACGCCTCGGCATGTCGCTGCTGCTGATCAGTCACGACCTCAATCTGGTGCGCAGCATTGCCCAGCGTGTCTGTGTGATGAAGGCTGGAGAAATCGTCGAACAGGCGCCCTGTGAAACGCTGTTCAGCGAACCGAAGCATCCTTACAGCTGCGTGCTGCTCAACGCTGAACCCGAAGGTGAAGCCCTGCCCCGGGATGAGCGCGAGAATGTGCTGGAGGTCGATGATCTGCGGGTTGAGTTTGTCGTCGGTGGCGGCCTGTTTCAGCGCAAGCAATACCTGCGCGCCGTGGATGGCATCAGCCTGAATATCCAGCGCGGCAAGACCCTGGGTATCGTTGGCGAATCCGGTTCGGGCAAGTCGACGCTGGGACAAGCGATCCTGCGTCTGCTCGATTCCGAAGGCAGCATCCGCTTTCAGGGCGCAGCGCTCGACGGCCTCAATCAGAAACAGCTGCGTCCCTGGCGTCGGCAGATGCAGGTGGTGTTTCAGGATCCGTTCGGCAGCCTCAGTCCGCGCATGTCGGTGGCGCAGATCATCAGCGAAGGCCTGGAAGTACACTGCGAATCGAACGCCCAGGAGTGCGATGAGCAAGTGATTCGCGTGCTCAAGGAGGTCGGCCTCGACCCCGCCAGTCGTCATCGTTACCCCCACGAGTTTTCCGGCGGCCAGCGTCAACGCATTGCAATCGCACGGGCACTGGTGCTCAAACCGGCGCTGATTCTGCTTGATGAGCCGACTTCGGCGCTGGATCGCACGGTGCAGAAACAAGTGGTTGCCCTGCTGCGCCAGCTTCAGGAAAAGCACGGCCTGACCTACCTGTTCATCAGCCACGACCTGGCGGTGGTGCGGGCACTGGCCCACGACATGATCGTGATCAAGGACGGCAAGGTGGTCGAGCGCGGCGCCAGTCACGATGTGTTCGATTCGCCGCAGCATCCTTACACCAAGGAGTTGTTGGCGGCGGCGCATCCGGGGTAGGCATAATCGGCGCTCGTCTTGAAACCGGGTCGCGGCCTTCGCGAGCAAGCCTGCTCGCGAAAAGACCAGCACACACCACCCAAAATCTGGATCAAACCACCCATGAACACCACCGAAAGCCTCAAGGACTACCAACGGGTTCGCACCCTGGCAATCCGCTCGCTGTTCGAGATCATCGAGCAGTCGAGCGAAGGCACGGTGATTGTCGATCGCGACGCCAACATTGTCTGGATGAACGAGCGCTACGCGCGCCGCTTCGGGCTCGAGTCGGCCGCAGGTGCGATAGGCAAACCCTGCGAAAGCGTGATTCCCGGCAGTCTGTTGCGTGAGGTGGTGCGTACCGGGCGGCCTATTCTGCTAGACATGCAAGACACCCCGAAAGAGCCGCTGGTGGTGATGCGCCTGCCGATCCACGACGATGTCGGCACGGTAATCGGCGCGATCGGTTTTGCCCTGTTCGATGAACTGCGCACGCTGTCGCCGATGCTCAAGCGCTACTTGAGCATGCAGGAGGAACTGGCTTCGACCCGCTCGCTGCTGCGCGCGCGGCAGACCAAATACAACTTCGCACATTTCATCGGCACCAGCGCCGCCAGCCTCGAAGTCAAACGCCGCGCCCGCCGCAGTGCCAGCACCGAGTCGCCGGTGTTGCTGCTGGGCGAAACCGGCACCGGCAAGGAATTGCTGGCGCAGGCGATTCACAGTGCTTCGCCGCGAGCGCACAAAGCCTTTGTCAGCATCAACAGCGCGGCGATTCCCGAAACATTGCTGGAGGCCGAGTTCTTCGGCACGGCTCCGGGCGCCTTCACTGGCGCTGACCGCAAGGGCCGCACCGGCAAGTTGCAGATCGCCCAGGGCGGCACATTGTTTCTCGACGAGATCGGCGACATGCCATTGCCGCTGCAAAGCAAATTGCTGCGGGTGCTGCAGGAAAAGGAATTCGAGCCGGTGGGCTCCAACGAGGTCATCCAGAGTGACGTGCGGGTGATCGCCGCGACCTCGACCGACCTGCAAACGGCGATCAAGCGCGGTGAATTCCGCGCTGACTTGTACTACCGGCTCAATGTGCTGCCGATCATCGTGCCGCCGTTGCGCGAACGCCTCGACGATCTGCCAGCACTCAGCGAAGCGATCCTCGAAGAGCTGCGCAGTCAGCATGAACTGAGCCGCACGGCGCTGGATCTGCTGAGCCAGCATGCGTGGCCGGGAAACATCCGAGAGTTGCGGAATGTGCTGGAGCGGGCGGCACTGCTCAGTGATGACCTGATCCTCAGCGAAGCAGATATTCGCGGCTCCATAGGCACATTTACCCCGGTTGAACGCCCCGCGGCGCCCGCGCTGGAGCCCTTGGCCGACGAGACATTCGCCCAGGCGCGCCAGCGGTTTGACCGGCAACTGATCGAGTCGGCCCTCGCGCAATGTGCGGGTAATGTGCCAGAGGCGGCAGCTCGTCTGGGGCTGGGGCGGTCGACGTTGTACAAGAAAATGCTGGCATTGGGCATCGCCCAGTCTCAATAAAGAGACTTCAATCTCTATTAATAGAAATTGGCAGAAGCTTCGCGAGCAGGCTCGCTCCCACAGTGGAATACCTTGCAAATGTAGGCGCGGACTTGCTCGCGAAGGCGTCATCACTTCCAGCATAAATCTCGAAAAAGAGACAAACCTGCGATTCTTTGCAAATTAAGATCCATAAAACCCTTAAATTTCAACGACTTGTGCATGTGGCACAAATCTCGCTAACACCTCTCCCACACCGGTTTCACCCACAAAAATAACAATTCTGGAGAGACACACCATGAGTGTGATCATTGCCTTGGCCGCCCTCGCGCTGCTGATGCTAGCCGCCTACCGTGGCTACAGCGTTATCCTGTTTGCTCCGATCGCCGCCCTCGGCGCTGTCCTGCTCACCGACCCTTCTGCCGTCGCCCCTGCATTCACCGGGGTGTTCATGGAGAAAATGGTCGGGTTCATCAAACTCTACTTCCCGGTCTTCCTGCTCGGTGCCGTGTTCGGCAAGCTGATCGAACTGTCGGGCTTTTCGCGCTCGATTGTCGCCGCGGCGATTCGTCTGCTGGGCACCCGCCAGGCCATGCTGGTAATCGTGCTGGTCTGCGCCCTGCTCACCTACGGCGGTGTGTCGCTGTTCGTGGTGGTGTTTGCGGTGTATCCGTTTGCCGCCGAGATGTTCCGCCAGAGCAACATTCCCAAACGGCTGATCCCGGCGACCATCGCCCTCGGTGCGTTTTCGTTCACCATGGACGCCCTGCCCGGCACCCCGCAGATCCAGAACATCATCCCCAGCACCTTCTTCAACACCACCGCGTGGGCGGCGCCGTGGCTGGGCGTGATTGGCACGATTTTCGTGTTCTGCGCCGGCATGCTGTTCCTCCAGCGTCAGCGCAACAAGGCCCAGCGCGCCGGCGAAGGCTATGGCACCGAGCTGCGCAATGAGCCAGAAACTGCCGAAGACCTCAAACTGCCGAACCCGTGGATCGCGCTGTCGCCGCTGCTGGCGGTGGGCATCATGAACCTGTTGTTCACTCAGTGGATTCCCCAGTGGTACGGCAAGACCCACAGCCTCGCGCTGCCGGGCATGGCCACGCCAGTGACCACCGAAATCGCCAAACTGACGGCGATTTGGGCGGTACAGGCGGCGTTGCTGGTCGGCATCCTCATGGTGCTGGCGTTCGGCTTCAAAGCCATTCGCAGCAAACTGGCCGAGGGCAGCAAAAGCGCGGTCAGCGGTGCGCTGCTGGCGGCGATGAACACCGCTTCCGAATACGGTTTTGGCGCGGTGATCGCCTCGCTGCCGGGGTTTCTGGTGCTGGCCGACTGGCTCAAGCAAATCCCCAATCCGCTGGTCAACGAGGCGATCACCGTCACGCTGCTGGCGGGCATCACCGGTTCGGCGTCGGGTGGGATGAGCATTGCCCTGGCGGCGATGTCCGAGCAATTCATCGCCGCAGCCCATGCGGCGAATATTCCGCTGGAAGTGCTGCACCGCGTGGCCGCCATGGCCAGTGGCGGCATGGACACGCTGCCGCACAACGGTGCCGTCATCACCTTGCTGGCGGTGACCGGCCTGACTCACCGCGAAGCCTATAAAGACATTTTCTGTATTACGCTGATCAAGACCCTGGCGGTTTTCGTAGTGATCGGTACTTTCTACGCCACTGGCATTGTGTGAGGTATTCATGACGACTCTTTCCGGCAAGACCGCACTGGTAACCGGTTCCACCAGCGGCATTGGCCTGGGCATCGCGCTGAGCCTGGCCAAAGCCGGCGCCAATCTGATTCTCAACGGTTTCGGTGATGCCTCGACGGTGATCGCCGAAGTCGGCCAGTTTGGCGCCAAGGTCGGCCATCACCCCGCTGACGTCAGTGACCCGGCACAGATTGCCGACATGATCGCCTATGCCGAACGCGAATTCGGTGGCGTCGACATTCTGGTCAATAACGCCGGAATCCAGCATGTGGCGGCGGTCGAGGAGTTTCCGGTGGAACGCTGGGATTCGATCATTGCGATCAACCTGTCTTCGGTGTTCCACAGCACCCGCCTGAGCCTGCCGGGCATGCGTGCCAAAGGATGGGGACGGATCATCAATATTGCCTCCGTGCACGGTCAGGTCGGTTCGACCGGCAAGGCGGCTTACGTCGCCGCCAAGCACGGGGTGATCGGCCTGACCAAAGTGGTCGGCCTGGAAACCGCGACCAGCAACGTCACCTGTAACGCGATCTGCCCGGGCTGGGTGTTGACGCCGCTGGTGCAGAAGCAGATCGACGACCGTGCGGTCAAAGGCGTCGATCCGCAGCAGGCGCAGCATGATTTGCTGGCCGAGAAGCAACCGTCGCTGGAGTTCGTCACGCCGCAGCATCTGGGCGAGCTGGTGTTGTTTTTGTGCAGTGAGGCCGGTAGCCAGGTGCGCGGGGCGGCGTGGAATATTGATGGTGGGTGGTTGGCGCAATAACCTCCACAGAACGATGTGGCCAGGGCGCTTGCTTCCTGGCCACAGGTTACCCACGGTCACAACTGCGTGTATGAACCCGATAAAAAGAGGCAAACAATGTCCGACATCCTCTGGCAAGCCGATGCCAAGCGTATCGCCGAGTCCCGCATGGATAGATTCCGGCGGGCACTGAATCAGCGTCACCACCTGCACCTCGACGACTACCCTGCCCTGCACCAGTGGAGCATCGAGCAGCGTGCCGACTTCTGGCAGGCCATCGTCGACTTCTTCGATATTCGTTTCCACACCCAGCCTGATGCGGTTTTACGTGAAGGCCGGCAAATGCCCAGCGCCGAATGGTTTCCCGGTGCCACCCTGAACTTCGCCGAACACCTGCTGCGCCGCCGCGACGATGCCGTCGCCGTGGTGGCCGTGGCAGAGCACGGCCAGCGCGAACAGCTGACCTGGGCGCAACTGGCCGAGCATGTCAGTGGTTTTCAGGCCAGTCTGCAGGCGGCCGGCGTCGGCCTCGGTGATCGGGTTGCGGCGTGCATGCCCAATACCTGGCAAACCCTCGTGGCGATGCTGGCGACCACCAGCCTCGGTGCGATCTGGTCATGTTCTTCGCCAGACTTCGGCACCCACGGGGTGATCGACCGGTTCGGCCAGATCGAACCGAAGGTGCTGATCACCTGCGGCGGTTATCGTTACGCCGGCAAGACGATCGAGCAGACCGGCAAGCTCAATGAGATTCTCCTGCAACTGCCCTCGCTCAAGCAGTTGATCATCGTGCCCTACGCGCACCCGCACGCACGCATTCAGGATTACCGGACCCGCGCCGAGGTCAGCCTGTGGGATGACTTTTACGAGCCCGGTGGCGAGCCGGATTTTATTCCGGTGCCCTTCAACCATCCGCTCTACGTGCTGTATTCCAGTGGCACCACCGGTGTCCCGAAATGCATCGT
>NZ_QAIU01000044.1:0-2524 GCF_003061205.1 Pseudomonas sp. HMWF006 | reverse complement strand
GCGTCGAAGAATGGCGTCAGGCCCGCGACATGACCGAGCGTCTGCGCCTGGAAATCCCGGTTGCCGACCTGCAATTGGGGATCATGATCGAAGTGCCGTCCGCTGCCTTGCTGGCGCCGGTGCTGGCGAAAGAAGTGGACTTCTTCAGCGTCGGCACCAACGACCTGACGCAATACACCCTGGCCATCGACCGTGGTCACCCGACGCTCTCGGCCCAGGCCGATGGCTTGCATCCGGCGGTGCTGCAATTGATCGACATCACCGTGCGCGCGGCCCATGCCCACGGCAAATGGGTCGGCGTCTGCGGCGAATTGGCGGCGGACCCGCTGGCGGTGCCGGTACTGGTCGGCCTCGGCGTCGATGAGCTGAGCGTGTCCGGGCGCAGCATCGCCGAGGTGAAGGCGTGCATCCGCGAACTCAGCCTGACCCAGGCGCAAATCCTTGCTCAACACGCCCTCACCGTGGGCAGCGCGAATGAAGTGCGTGCATTAGTGGAGGCCCTGTAATGGCCAAGATTCTCACCCTGACCCTCAACCCGGCGCTGGACCTTACGGTCGAGTTGTCACGCCTGGAGGCCGGTCAGGTCAACCGCAGCGACGAGATGCACACCCATGCCGCCGGCAAAGGTGTGAACGTCGCCCAGGTGCTGGCTGACCTGGGTCATCAATTGACGGTCAGCGGTTTTCTCGGCGAAGACAATCTGCAAGCGTTTGAAACCCTGTTCGCCAGACGCGGCTTTGTCGACGCGTTCATCCGCGTGCCAGGTGAAACCCGCAGCAACATCAAAGTCGCTGAGCACGACGGCCGCATCACCGACATCAACGGTCCGGGACCGGTGGTGGACGCGGCGGCGCAGCAGGCGTTGCTCGAACGTCTGGTGCAGATCGCGCCGGGTCATGACGCGGTGGTGGTCGCCGGCAGTCTGCCTCGTGGCGTGAGCGCGCAATGGTTGCGTGAGTTGATCGAACGGCTGAATCAGCTCGGCCTGAAAGTCGCCCTCGACACCAGCGGCGAAGCGTTGCGCGCGGCGTTGCAGGCCAGTCCGTGGCTGATCAAGCCGAACACGGAAGAACTCGCCGATGCGCTCGGTTGCGAGGTGGTGTCCCACGAAGCAGAGGCGCTGGCGGCTGCAGGTTTACACGCCCAAGGCATCGAGCATGTGGTGATTTCCCACGGTGCTGACGGTGTGAACTGGTTCAGCGTCGGCTCGGCGCTGCACGCGACGCCACCGAAGGTCACGGTCGCCAGCACCGTCGGCGCCGGCGATTCGCTGTTGGCCGGCATGCTCCACGGGTTGCTCAACGCCCACACACCCGAGCAAACCCTGCGTACAGCCACGGCGATTGCCGCACTGGCGGTGACGCAGATCGGTTTCGGCATCGACGATGTGGCGCAATTGACGCCGCTCGAACAGGGCGTGCGCGTGCGTCCCCTGACAGAACAATAAGAGGGTTTGTCATGAAATTAGCCATTGTTACGGCTTGCCCGAACGGCATGGTCACCAGTGTGCTGTGTGCGCGTTTGCTCGATGCCGCCGCGCAGCGCCAAGGCTGGAGCACCAGTGTTGAAGTGGTCGATGCGGCGCACCCGGAGCGTGAATTGTCGGCGGCGACCATCGAAGCGGCAGAATGGGTGTTGCTGGTGGCCACCGGCGACATCGACATGACACGTTTCGTCGGCAAGCGCGTGTTCCGCATTGCCCCGGCGCAAGCGCTGCAGGATGTCGAAGCGGTGCTGCGTCGTGGCGCTGAAGAGGCTGAAGTGTATGTCGCTGCAGAGGCGGCGCCGGCTGTCGCTGCGCCGCGTGCACCACGCATCGTCGCGATCACTGCCTGCCCGACCGGCGTCGCCCACACCTTCATGGCCGCCGAGGCATTGCAGCAAACCGCCAAGCGTCTGGGCTATGAGCTGCACGTCGAAACCCAAGGCTCTGTCGGCGCGAAAACCCCGCTCAGCGCCACGGCGATTGCCGAGGCCGACGTGGTGCTGCTGGCAGCGGACATCGAAGTCGCCACCGAGCGTTTCGCCGGCAAGAAAATCTACCGTTGCGGCACCGGGATTGCCTTGAAGCAGTCCGAAGCCACGCTGAAAAAAGCCTTGGCCGAAGGTCAGGTGGAAAGCACCGCGAGTGACGGCAAGGCCCCGGCCAAGCAAGAGAAAACCGGGGTCTACAAACACCTGCTGACCGGGGTGTCGTTCATGCTGCCGATGGTGGTGGCCGGTGGTTTGATGATCGCCTTGTCGTTCGTCTTCGGCATCACCGCGTTCAAGGAGGAAGGCACGCTGGCGGCGGCACTGATGCAGATCGGCGGCGAGACCGCGTTCAAGCTGATGGTGCCGCTGCTTGCCGGCTACATCGCCTACTCGATTGCCGACCGTCCGGGCCTGGCACCGGGGATGATCGGTGGCTTGCTCGCCAGTACGTTGGGGGCAGGGTTCATCGGCGGCATCGTCGCCGGGTTCATCGCCGGTTATGCGGCCAAGGCCATCAGTCGTTACGTCGCCTTGCCGCAGAGCCTTGAAG
>NZ_QAIU01000488.1:3307-4890 GCF_003061205.1 Pseudomonas sp. HMWF006 | reverse complement strand
ATTACCGCCCTTTAAGGGTGTCCAGAATCATTAAGCCAGATCAACCGAGTTGTCTTGCGGGGTGCATCGACCTGGAGGATCTTGGTGATTATGGTTCGGTGAAGGATCTTGGTGATTAAGGGTTTGGTGATTCTGGGGCTTCGCGAGTGGAAGCTACCCTCACCCCAGCCCTCTCCCGGAGGGAGAGGGGGCCGACCGTGTTGTCTTGCGGGGTGCATCGACGTGGAAGACCTTGGTGATTATGGTTCGGTGAAGGAACTTGGCGATTATCGCTTTGGTGAAAGACCCTGGTGATTATGGCTTCAGGGAAGAACCTTCGATTTGGCTTTGTGAGCTTGGCAATTGTGGATTCAATGAAAGGCTTTCAAGTCGGTGTAGCTCTCGAATATCCCCGAATCGGTTCCCTCTCCCTCTGGGAGAGGGCTAGGGTGAGGGGCTTTGCGTTCGGGACAACAATGTCTCCAGCCTGGCCAACGGCGGCGCATCCTGGTTGCGGTCGAATACCTGGATGCCAATTTTGAGCAACCGTCCATTTTCGGCTGCGCTGATCAATTGCTCACACCGCAACAACAACCGTCCCTGATCGCAATCAACAGCCTTCATTCCCACCGGCAATCGCCCCTCCAACCGTAACTCCGCCATCCGACTCTGCGCCGCAATCAGCGCCACCGACCGATCCCTTAAAACCCCGCTGCTCTGCGTCATCAACCCCGCCACGCGCACAGCCGCCGACATCGCCACGGCAATAATCGCCAGCGCCACCAGCACTTCGATCAGGGTGAAACCCGCTTCTCGGGAACGCGCACGCATACATGGCCCAAAGCCAAAACACAGCCCTCGACGCTAACCCGCGTGCTTGACGGCTTGACGACGAAAACTCCCGAGGATTTTCAACATCCCTGACATATCTTCTTGCAACACTGCGCGTCGAATCGAATCAAGCCAGGGAATGTCGAGATGGATATCGCACCTTTCAAATCGCTTCAGCAACCGATGCGCCCGCCGCGTGGTCAGCAGGGTTTTACCCTGATCGAGATCATGGTGGTGGTGGTGATTCTGGGGATTCTCGCGGCGATGGTGGTGCCCAAGGTGCTCGATCGTCCCGATCAGGCGCGGGCCACGGCGGCGAAGCAGGACATTGGCGGGTTGATGCAGGCCCTGAAGCTGTATCGCCTCGACCACGGCACTTACCCGAGCATGAACCAGGGGCTGAAGGTGTTGGTGGAGCGGCCGGCGGATGCGAAGAACAGCAATTGGCGCTCGTACCTGGAACGCCTGCCGAACGATCCGTGGGGGCGTCCTTATCAGTACCTCAACCCCGGCGCCAACGGCGAGATCGACATCTTTTCCCTCGGCGCCGACGGTCAGCCTGACGGCGACGGCGTGAATGCCGACATCGGTTCGTGGCAGCTGTAAGGCCGTCCATGGACAGCCGTTCGCCGAACCGGGCGAAGCAGCAAGGGATGGCGATTATCAGCGCGTTGCTGATCGCGGCCGTGGTGGCGGTGATTGCGGCGGGCATGCTCACCCGCCAAAGCGTTTCGACTCGTGCGTTGGAAGCGGATCAGCAGCGCGTGCAGGGC
>NZ_QAIU01000488.1:0-3297 GCF_003061205.1 Pseudomonas sp. HMWF006 | reverse complement strand
GGTGCAGGGCGGTCTGGAGATCAGCCGTCAGTGGTTGTGGGAGGCGCGCCAGCGTGATCCGCTGACCCGCCTCGATCAGCCGTGGGCACAGCGCCTCAGCGCCTCAGGTTTTGAAGGCCGGCTGGAAGACGAGCAGGGCAAATTCAACCTGCGCAATCTGGTGGCCAATGAGCGCGTGGATGAGGCACAGGTCGAGGCGTTCGCGCGCCTGTGCGAGTTGATTGGTGTCAGCGCCGGGTTGAGCCAGCGCATCAGTCAGCGGGTGATTGCCTCTTACCCGCGACTGTTGAATCCGCAGATCGCCGCGACCACCCAAACCGGCTTCGACAGTGGCCGGTTAACGTCGCCCAACGCTTCGCGAAAACCCGAAAATCCAAAGCTGCCGATGCTGCGCAGCATCGAGGATCTGCGCAGTGTCGATGGCATCAATGACGCGCTGATCAGCAAACTCGCGCCGTACCTGACGGTGATTCCAGCAACGACTTGGGTCAACGGCAACACCGCTACCGCGCCAGTGCTGGCCGCGAATGTGCCGGGGTTGTCGCTGGAGCGGGCGCAGGCGTTGATCAATGAACGTGACGCCGGGCGCTGGTTCATCAATCGCGGTGATATCGTCAACCGTTTGCGCATGCCGCAACTGGAGATCAGCAGCGTCAAGGTCGGCATCACCAGTGACTGGTTTCGCCTGCGCGGCGAGGCGCGGCGTGATCAGCGCCGGGTCAGCCTCGAAGCGTTATTGCATCGCTCGCAGGATCGCCTGCCGCAGGTGATCTGGTCGCGGGTGGGCGTATGAGTCAGCTACGGATTGCCCTGGCGCCGTTGGCCGAACTTGAGCTGGACAGTCCGCTGTGCTGCGCGTGGCTGGATCGTCAGGGGCAGGTCAGTCGTGAGGAGTGCCTCAGCCTGAACCAGTTGAGCCAGTCGCCGAAACAGCCGCCGCTGGTGTGTTTTCTGCACCCCGCGGACAGTCTGCTGGCGAGCATCGACGTGCCGCCGCTGCCTGCGAACAAGACGGCGGCCGCGGTGCAATGCGCCGCGCAGGCGTTGATGCTCGGTGACGGCAACGCGATGCACATCGCTCACAGTCCCCGAGATGAAGCGGGGCAGGTGCAGATCGCCTGGGCGCCCCGCGAACGCTTGCTGCGCCTCGGGCAATTGCTCAAGCACAGCGGCCTTAACCTGCGCGGCGTGTACCCGGCGGCTTACAGTTTGCCGGTGTTGCCGGGCACGGTGGCCTGTCGCCTGGACGGTCATCTGTTGCTGCGCGACAGCGTGCAAACAGCGCGGGTGCAGCCGTTGTTCGATGAAGATCCGGGCGACGGGTTGCTGGCGTCCGGCAGTGCCTTGCACTGGATTGGCGACGGTGCACCGCCCAACGCTGAACTGCCGATGGCCGAGGCCCAGCGCTGGACCGGGCCGTTGCCGGGCTGGGGCCTGCACGGCGCCGTGCAACAACAGAACACCGAGCATCGCGGCTGGGGCCGGGCATTGGCTTTGTTGGCATTGGCCGTGGCGGTGTGGGTGGTCGGTTTGAACCTGTATGCCGCCCGCGAAGCCAGTCAGGGCCAGCAGTTGAAGGCGCACATGAATCAGCGGGTGAAACAGGCCTTCCCCGAGTTGCCGGTGATCCTCAATCCGTTGCAACAGGCCCGTCAGCAATGGGCGGCGCGGCAGAAGGGCGCGGCGGACGATCCGGCGCAAACCTTCAATCGGCTGGTGCTGCAGGCCGGCAGCGGCATGCCGTTCATGGCTGGCAGTGTCGAGCAACTGACGTTCGCCGAGGGCGCGTTGCAATTGCGCCTGCTCAGCGATGCGCGGCGCTCCGGCACCGACAAAGACTGGCAAAGCACACTCGCTCAGGCCGGCATCAGCGTCACCGCCGAGGATGACGGCTGGACGCTGCGCCCGGCAGGAGAGTCCCCTTCAAGTAGCACCGACGACGACAGCGGAGCAGAAGATGAATAAGGCCTCGCTCGCGGAGTACCGCGCCCGCTGGCAGCGCTTCAACAGTCAGGTGCAGGCGCGCTGGCAGCCGTTGGCGCTGCGGGAGAAACGCATGGTCGGCGGCATGGCTCTGGCGCTGGTCGGCCTGTTGATCTGGGTGGCGTTGATTCAGCCACCGCTGAAGAAAATCACCTATTGGCAAGCCGAGACGCCAAAGCTGCGCGCGCAGACCGAAGCGCTGGAGGTGTTGCTGCGCGAAGTCAGCGTGCGCCCGGCCGGGCAAGGCGTGGCCCAGGCGCTGGAGCAGACGCTGCAGGCCAGCGGCCTGGCCGGGCATTACCAATTACAGGCGGCGGATGCCGGTGCGTGGCAGTTGATCTTCGACGCCGCCCCGGCCGATGCGGTGCTCGACTGGTTGCTGAGCACGCCGTCACAACTTTCTTTGCAGGTGGTCGAGGCCCGTTTGCAACGGGCAGACAACGCTTCGACCGATGTTACCGCCGGCACTTTGTCAGGCACCGTTCGCATGGATCAGGCGCTTGGCGCTAAGGAAGCTTCATGAAGGGGTCAGGATCCAAACCGGCACGCTTGGCTTTGCCGATGCTGCTGATGGCATTGAGCGCGTGCAGCAACACCACCACGCCACAAAACCAGCCGCCGTTGCTGGTCGATAGTGAGCTGGGCCGGCCGCTGGCCAACACCCAGCGCAGCGGCGACGCGGTGCTGGACCGCGAGCGCGCACAGGCGCAGGCGCGACCTGCGCCGAAGCAATTGCACAACATCACCAAGAGTGCGCGCAGCGGTGCGGCGCCATCGGGTACCACGTTGCCGAGCAATCCGCTGGGCGATCAACCGGTGACGCTGAATTTTGTCGACGCCGATATTCAAGCGGTGGTACGGGCATTGTCGCGTTCGACCGGTCAGCAGTTTCTCGTCGATCCACGGGTCAAGGGCAACCTGACGCTGGTTTCGGAAGGCCAGGTGCCGGCGCGCCAGGCCTACGACATGCTGCTGGCGGCGCTGCGCATGCAGGGCTTCAGCGTGGTCGATGTCGGCGGTGTCGCGCAGGTGGTGCCGGAGGCTGATGCGAAGCTGCTCGGCGGGCCGATCTACAGCGCCGACAAACCGGCCGGCAACGGCATGCTGACGCGCACGTTTCGTCTGCAATACGAGAACGCGGTGAACCTGATTCCGGTGCTGCGCCCGATTGTGTCGCCGAACAACCCGATCAACGCCTATCCGGGCAACAACACCATCGTCGTCACCGATTACGCCGAGAACCTCACCCGCGTCGCGCAGTTGATTGCCAGCATCGACTCGCCGAGTGCGATCGACACCGATGTGGTGCAGATC
>NZ_QAIU01000487.1:5453-7067 GCF_003061205.1 Pseudomonas sp. HMWF006 | reverse complement strand
CCCCTCACCCAGGAGCCCCTATGTCCGGCGCCGATCTATCCCATCGCGACACCGTTGGCGGCCTGTTCCGCGCTCACTACCCCTGGCTGTGCACCTGGCTGCGCAGTCAACTGCACGACGCGGCGAGCGCCGAAGACCTCGCGGCGGAAACCTTCGCGCAGTTGCTTGAGGCCCCCGCACTCACCGCCATCCGCGAACCCCGCGCCTTGCTCACTACGATTGCGCAACGCCTGCTCTATCGGCATTGGCGCCGCGCTGATCTGGCGCGGCGCCATGTGCAGCAGGTCGATGTCGGGGTCGCCACTTCACCGGAAGAACTGACGCAACTGAGACAAACCCTGAGCCGTCTCGACCACAGCCTGCAGCGCTTGCCGGGCAAGGTTCGCTCGACCTTTCTGCTGGCGCGTGTCGATGGCCTGACCTACCCGCAAATCGCTGCCGAACTGGGCATCTCGCAACGTTCGGTCAGCGTCTACATAACCCGTTCGCAAGCACTGTGCGATCGCCACAGCGCCAACCAATCCCTACCCGACAAGAGGTCCGCATGAGATCAATCAAAACCCTGCTTGGCCGTTCGCTGCTGGCGCTGAGCCTGAGCATTGGCGCTGTTTCGGCTAGCGAGAAAACCGCGCCGATCCACTTCGGCGACATCACCTGGGAAAGTGGCAGTTTCATCACCGAAGTGCTGCGCCTGATCGTCGAAAAGGGCTATGGCTATCCGACCGACACGCTGCCCGGAAGCACCGTCAGCCTGGAGGCGGCGCTGGCGAAAAACGATATTCAGGTGATCGGCGAGGAGTGGGCCGGGCGCAGTCCAGCGTGGGTCAAGGCCGCCGCCGAGGGCAAGGTGTTTGGTCTGGGCGATACGGTCAAAGGCGCGACCGAAGGCTGGTGGGTGCCGGAATACGTGATCAAGGGTGATCCCGAGCGCGGGATCAAACCGTTGGCGCCGGAGCTGAAATCGGTGGCCGATCTGCCGCGTTACAAGGAGGTGTTCCGCGACCCCGAAGATCCGTCCCGCGGGCGCTTCCTCAACAGCCCGACCGGCTGGACCTCGGAGATCGTCAACAGCCAGAAACTCAAGGCCTACGCCCTGAACGACAGTTTCGTCAACTTTCGCACCGGCTCCGGCGCGGCGCTGGATGCCGAGGTCGCGTCGTCGATCAAACGCGGCAAACCGGTGCTGTTCTACTACTGGTCGCCGACCCCGCTGTTGGGGCGCTTCAAACTGGTAAAACTGGAAGAGCCGCCATTCGATGCCGAGGCCTGGAAAACCCTGGCCGATGCCAATAACCCGAATCCCAGGGGCAGCCGTTCGATGCCGGCCAGTCTTGCAATTGGCGTGTCGGCAGCGTTCAAGGCGCAGTATCCGGAACTGGTGACGTTCTTCGAGAAAGTCGACTTGCCGATTGATCTGCTAAACCAGACCCTGGCGGCCATGAGTGAAAAACGCCAACAGCCGAGAGTGGTGGCCGAGGCGTTCCTGCGTGATCAGCCGCAGGTGTGGAAGTCTTGGCTACCTGCGGATGTTGCTACCAAAGTGACTGGAAGTCTGTAAGTCATTTCTGTTGTTTCTGTAGTGCTTGTAATGGCCTCAGCACTGGCAAGCCAGAT
>NZ_QAIU01000487.1:0-5443 GCF_003061205.1 Pseudomonas sp. HMWF006 | reverse complement strand
GCCAACACCTGCCCCCGCGCTGAACCGATTCTTGTGCAAAAAGTGCCAGATACTGGCCGACTAGTGGCCTTGCGCACGGCTTCGCGCTGTCTATGCTGACCTTTAACTGACTATGTCGACCGTCATGTCAATCCATGAGGGTCGTACACGGTTGGTCCGTGACTTCATGCTGCCAGAGTGCGCAATTAAAGGCACCGACACTGAACCGACAAGGAGCATCGTTTTACATGGAAGTTCTTCAACGCGTTAGGGCTGGCCCGCGTGCGGGCTATCAAGAGAAGGATGTCTTGATTAGAGCGTCGCTGCATGGACTCTCCGATTGACCATCATTTATCACCTGACAACTTCCTCCCGTGGAGGAGTGCGTGTGCCTGTTCTATGGAACGTAGTGGTGGATCTTGAAAGACCTGAACTTTCATCAAATCAAAAGACCGCGCGGAAGGTGATACAACCATGTTCAACCTACATCACAAGGCTGACCTGCAGGAAATCGAGCGTTTCAGCTGCGCCTTGACCGAAGCCAATGCCAAACTCGAAGCGATCAGCCGCTCGATGGCAATGATCGAATTCACGCCTGAAGGCATTGTTCTGGATGCCAACGAAAACTTCTGCAAGACCATGGGTTACAGCGCCGAGGAAGTGCGCGGCAAACATCACCGGGTATTTTGCGAAGAGGTGTATTACCGCAGCGAGGACTACGCCAGGTTGTGGCGTGACCTGGCCCGGGGCGAGCCGATCAGCGGCACGTTTCTGCGCTTGAACAAAAGCGGCAAGGAGATCTGGCTCGAAGCCAGTTACATGCCGGTGTACGGCGCGGACAAACAAGTCAAAAGTGTGATCAAAGTGGCGGCGGACATCACCGCACGGGTCAATAAAGAACACGAAGAAGAAAGCATGCTGGCGGCGATCAGCCGTTCGATGGCGGTGATCGAGTTCACTCCGGAAGGCAACGTGATTACCGCCAACGACAACTTTCTCAGAACGATGCAGTACTCGCTCAATGAAATCGTCGGTCACCACCACAGCCTGTTTTGTCACCGTTCCGAATCCGAGTCGGCGCAGTACAAGGCGTTCTGGGCATCACTCAATCGCGGCGAATACCACTCGCACCGTTTCGAGCGCAAGAACAAGTCCGGGCAAATGGTTTATCTCGAAGCCTCCTACAACCCGTTGTTCGATACCAAGGGCCGTTTGTACAAAGTGGTGAAGTTCGCCAGCGACATCACCCAGCAGATGACCACTTTGCAGAACGCGGCGGAATCGGCTCACAGCACCTCGGTACAAAACGACGCCTGCGCGCAAAAAGGCTCACAGGTCGTGCAGCAAACGGTGCAGATCATTCAGGACATTTCCCGCGACCTCAACGAAGCGGCGCGAAGCATCGACGCGGTCAACAAGCAGTCGGACATCATCGGCACCATCGTGCAGACCATTCGCGGGATTGCCGACCAGACCAACCTGCTGGCACTGAACGCCGCCATCGAGGCGGCGCGGGCCGGTGAACACGGGCGTGGTTTTGCGGTGGTGGCGGATGAGGTGCGAAGTCTGGCGGCGCGCACCAGTCAGGCGACGCTGGAAATTGTCGACGTGGTGCGCAAGAACCACGATCTGTCATTGAGTGCGGTGTCGAGCATGCAGTCGAGCCTGAGCCGCACCGGGCTCGGGGTAGAACTGGCGAATGAAGCGGGGGAGGTGATCCTGGAAATTCAGCAGGGCTCACGGCATGTGGTGGATGCCATCGGGCAGTTCAATGCGACGCTGCAACTGAACTAGCCACCCATAAACAACTGTAGGAGTGAGCCTGCTCGCGATGGCGGTGTGTCAGTCACCGGATAAGTAACTGATGTACCGTTATCGCGAGCAGGCTCACTCCTGCATTGGGTTTGATGCAACTTTCAGATCAAAGCGCAGCGAGAAACTTGTCCGCCAGTTTGTCACTGTCCTTGATGTCGTTGACGTTCTCTTTCTCCGATTGCGCCAGTTGCATCTTGTCCTGCAGGCGCTGGGCGATCTCTTTGGCCACCGCCAGTTGTTTCTCCGGCGGCAGGTTGGCGATGTCTTCTTCGGTCAGGCCCATGTCCTTGAGGATACTGTCGCGCAGCCGTTGTTCCGGCGTCTTGCTCATGTAGTCCTTGAACTCGTCGGTGGCGCTTTTGCCGGTGCCGCCGGTGGCATCGGTCGATTGCAGATTGACGCGGGTCTTGGCGAACGCTTCATCGACATTGTCGCTGATGCGCGAGGCTGCACTGACCTGTTGGGTCGCATTCTGGGTGGCCGAGTCCTGCACCTTGGCCGTGGCTTCCGTGCTTTGCGTCTGCACCTGGTTCTGCAGGGCTTGCAGCATCGCGCCGTGGAGGCCGCCTTGCAGACCTGCCGCCGCGGTGGCGGTGGCGTCTCCAGCCAGCCGCTTGGGCAGCGGGAGCGTTTCCATGTGTTTTGCACTGACCAACATGATGAATTGACCTGTAGGTAATGACTGACTGCCGTACAGGAGCAATTACCGTGCCCGTTGCATAAGTTGTTGTGTTTCAGGGGGTTGGCGTGTCAGCCAAGCGAAGAAGCGGTCAGCCGTTGCCGTCTCGCGGCAGAGGATGACCGCTCGGCTGTCAGCGATGGGCAATGTTCTCCAGCGCCAGATTGCGGGTGCGCGGGCCGAAATAGCCAATGGTCAGCATCACAATGAGCATGCTGCTGACGATGAACGCCAGCACCCCGGGTGTGCCGAAGTGATCGAGAAACACGCCGATCAACAGGCTGCTGAACACGGTCGACAATCGACTGAACGAATAGCAGAACCCCACCGCCCGGGCGCGGATGTTGGTGGGGAACAATTCGCTTTGGTAAGAGTGATAACTGAAGCTCAGCCAGGCGTTGCAGAAGGTGATCATCACCCCGCAGACAATCAGGCCGAACGCACTGGTCTGCCAGGCGAACAGGGTGCCGAAGGTCATCGAACCCAGGGCCGAACCGACGATCTGCCACTTGTTTTCGAACCGGTTGGCAAACTTCACGAACAGCAACGGCCCGAGCGGGTAGGCGAGGGTGATGATGAATGCATACATCAGGCTATGGGTGACGCTGACGCCCTGACCGGAAAGCAGCGCCGGCAACCAGTTGCCGAAACCGAAGAAGCCGATGGCCTGAAAGATGTGGAAAACGATCAGCATCAACGCGCGCCGACGATACGGCGGTTGCCAGATATCAGCGAAACGCCCCTTGCCTTCGACATCGACCGGCACAGTTTCGGGCTGATCCAGTGGCTGGCGATGATCCTTTTCGCAGCGCGCCTCGATGTCATCGAGGATACGGTGGGCTTCGTCGAAGCGGCCATGTTGCGCGAGCCAGCGCGGCGACTCCGGCAAGCGCTTGCGCAACCACCAGATAAACAGCGCGAACACCGCGCTGGCCAGCACCACCCAGCGCCAGCCGCTGATCCCGAACGGCGCCTGCGGCACCAGCCACCACGACATCAGCGCCACCGCTGGCACCGAGAGAAACTGCACGAAAAAGGCGAAGGCGAACGCCGAACTGCGCATGCGCTTGGGCACCAGTTCCGAGAGGTAGGCGTCGATGGTCACCAACTCGATACCCAGGCCAATACCCACCAGAAAACGCATGCAGATAATGCCCAGCGCCGAGCTTTGAATGCCCATCAGTACCGTGGCCACCGTGTACCAGACCAGCGCAAAGGTGAAGATCGCCCGCCGGCCGAAACGATCGGCCAATGGGCTGAGCAGGCTGGCGCCGAGGAACAGGCCAAGGAACGTCGCCGAGGCAAACGCGGCCTGATCGGAGAAGCCAAACACGCCCTGATTGCCGGTGGCGAAGAGGCCGTCGCGGATCAAGCCGGGGCTGATGTAGGCGGTCTGGAACAGATCGTAGAGTTCGAAGAAACCGCCGATCGACAACAGCGCCACCAGTCGCCAGATCGTGGCGACGGCAGGGAGGCGGTCGATGCGGGCGGAAATCTCGGCGGCGCGTATCGGGTCGATGCCATCGCGTTGCGCGGTGGCGGGGGTGTGAGCAGTCATCGGCTGATCCATTTTTTATTGATGGAAAAGCTTAGCCTGCTATCGGAGTTCACGGATTGTGAATATCGGCGGTTTACCCGGAAAAGCCGCCGATTTCTTGCAATAACTGGTTACCAATTAACGATTTATGCCGCGGCGGGCGAATCGGGCAGCGCCGACGCCGGCAAGCCGAAGACGCGATCGAACAGCCAGTTGAAGGCGAACGTGTAGCACGGGATGAAGATGATCAACGCCAGATCCAGCAGGAATGCCTGCACCAGACTGATGTTCATCCACCACGCGATCAGCGGGATCAGGAACACGATCAGCGTCAGTTGAAAACCGACCGCGTGGGCGATCCGCCGTTTGACCGTGCGCGTGCGCGATGGCTGGCGGCTTTCCCAATGCTCGAACAGCGAGGTGTAGATGAAATTCCAGGTCACGGCGATGGTGGTGATGATCACGGCCAGCGGCCCGGTGCTGCCCGGCGAGGTGCCGGACAGCAGCGCCAGACCGAGGGCGGAGAAGGTCATGCCGATCACTTCATAGAGCGACACGTAGATCAGTTTGCGTTTGACGCCTTGCATGGGGTTTTGCCTCTTTCTTGCAGCGTGTTGGCCAGTGGGGCTGGCGAAGGCGACGAAAGATAGCTTCAATAGGCGTGACAGAAAAAGTCAGAAGCTTTCAGTTTCATTGATAGGTGAGTGGAGTGAATTTCAACAGTGACAGCATCGAACTGTTCCTCGCAGTGATCGAGCGCGGTTCGTTTTCCGCCGCCGCCCGGGCCTTGGGTAAAGTCCCCTCGGCGGTGAGCATGGGCATCGGCAACCTTGAGGCGGAACTCGGTTATTCGCTGTTCGACCGCAGCCATCGCGAGCCGAAACCGACGGCCATGGCCTTGTCGCTGGTGCCTCACGCACGGCTGATCGCCGAGCAGCTCAAGCAGTTGCAAGTCCACGCGGTGGAACTGTCGTTGGGGCTGGAGAGCAAGTTGTCGATTGGCGCGGTTGCCGATATCGACCGTCGGCGTTTACTGGCCGCGATCAAGGTGATTGCCGAGCGCCATCCGCTGCTCGACATCGAAGTGCTGACTGCGCCGCAGGATGACGTGCTGGCGATGTTGCACAGCGGCCGGGTCAGCGTGTGCCTGGCGTTTGCCGGGTTGAGCATGAACGTGCTGGAGCGCTTTCAGTTCGTCGGCAGCGAACGGATGATTGCCACGCTGGCGGCGGACAGTCCGTTGTTGCAGGGGCAGGACCTGTTTCTCGAAGACCTGGTGCACGTGCGGCAGATCTTCGTCGCCAGTCGTGATTTGCCGATCAGCGAAACCCGACCGCTGGTGGCCGAATCGCATTGGCGCACCGACACCCTGGAGGCGGCGCTGGAGATGGTCGAGGCGGGACTGGGCTGGGGCAATTTCCCGTTGTCGGTGG
>NZ_QAIU01000486.1:0-6909 GCF_003061205.1 Pseudomonas sp. HMWF006 | reverse complement strand
GTTCTACACTGTATTGTCCGAGGGCGATGACCAGCAGGACCCGATTGCCGACTCGGCGCGGGGTGTGCTCGACGGCCACATCGTGCTGTCCCGGCGTCTGGCCGAAGAAGGTCATTACCCGGCCATCGACATTGAAGCGTCGATCAGCCGGGTAATGCCGGCGGTGGTCGGCATCAAGCACATGAACCATGCGCAGATGTTCAAGCAATACTGGTCGCGCTATCAGCAGAGTCGCGACCTGATCAGCGTCGGCGCTTACGTGGCCGGGGGTGACCGCGAAACCGACACGGCGATCAATCTGCATCCGGCCATGACGATGTACCTGCGCCAGGGGCTCAACGACAACGTTAACCTGGGCTCCAGTGAAAACCATCTGGCTTCGCTCTTCGCCCCGGCTCCCGGCGGTTAACCAATCATGGCCCTGAGTCGAGCCGCGCGACTGGCGCCGGTGGTGGACATGGCCGAGAAGGCCGAGAAAGCCGCCGTGCAGCGCCTGGGGTATTTCCAGGGGCAGGTGAAAGTGGCGCAAAGCAAGCTCGCCGACCTCCACGCCTTTCGTCTGGATTATTCCGAGCAATGGATCGTGCGCGGCAGCACCGGGGTAACCGGGCAATGGCTGCTGGGCTTTCAAGGCTTTCTCGCGCAACTCGACACCGCCGTCGATCAGCAGCGCCAGAGTCTGGTCTGGCACCAGAACAACCTCGAGAAGGCCCGTGAGGCCTGGCAACAGGCCTTCGCCCGCGTCGAAGGCTTGCGCAAGCTGGTGCAGCGTTATCGCGAAGAGGCGCAGCGGGCCGAGGACAAGCGCGAGCAGAAGCTGCTGGACGAACTGGCCCAGCGCTTGCCACGCCATGATTCGTTTTAAATCGCTCCCCCATTTGATCCGGCCTCCAGCCTTGCCCCAAACCTGTCCAAGTGCTAAACCTTGTACACGTTCGTCAATGACAAGGAAGCCAGTCAATGTCAGTCGTTACAGAAGTCTCTGCGGATGGAAAAAAACTGACGATCTCGGTCAGGGGGCGTTTCGATTTCGGCCGGCACCAAGAGTTTCGCGAAGCCTACGAGAGGGTTGAAAAAAAACCCGGGTCCATTGTGGTTGACCTCAAAGAGGCCACCTATCTCGACAGCTCGGCGCTGGGCATGCTGCTTTTGCTGCGCGATCACGCCGGCGGCGATCACTCTGATGTACGGGTCGTCAACAGCAACTCCGACGTGCGCAAGATCCTCGCCATCTCCAATTTCGACAAACTGTTCGACATCAGTTGACGGCGATGCAGGCGCAAGAGCCGCTGACCATTCTGATTGCCGAAGACAGCGCCGCCGATCGCTTGCTGTTGTCGACCATCGTTCGCCGTCAGGGTCATGAAGTGCTGACGGCAGCCAACGGCGCCGAAGCGGTTGAAGTATTCCGTCAGCAGCAACCGCACCTGGTGCTGATGGACGCGATGATGCCGGTGATGGATGGGTTTCAGGCGGCACAGCAGATCAAGGTGCTGGCCGGGGAAACCCTGGTGCCGATCATCTTTCTGACCTCGCTCACCGAAAGCGAGGCGCTGGCGCGTTGTCTGGAGGCCGGTGGCGACGATTTTCTGGCGAAGCCTTACAACCAGGTGATTCTTGCCGCCAAAATCAAGGCGATGGATCGCTTGCGCCGCTTGCAGGCTACGGTCCTGCAACAGCGCGACTTGATCGCCCGACACCACGATTACCTGCTTAACGAACAACGCGTGGCCAAAGCGGTGTTCGACAAGGTCGCGCATTCCGGCTGCCTGAGTGCACCGAACATCCGCTACCTGCAATCGCCTTATGCGCTGTTCAATGGCGATCTGTTGCTGGCCGCGTACACGCCGGCCGGAGACATGCACGTCCTGCTCGGCGATTTTACCGGCCACGGTCTGCCGGCGGCGGTGGGCGCGATGCCTCTGGCCGAAGTGTTCTACGGCATGACCGCCAAAGGCTATGGCCTGGCCGAAACCCTGCGCGAAATGAATGCCAAGCTCAAACGCATCCTGCCGGTGGACATGTTCTGCTGCGCGACATTGTTGTGCCTGAGTTTTCAGCGTCGCTCGGTGGAGGTGTGGAACGGCGGCATGCCCGACGGGTATCTGCACCGGATTGCCACGGGCGAGCGTGAGCCGCTGGCTGCGCGTCATTTGCCGTTGGGGGTGCTGAGTCCGCAGGCGTTTGACGATCGTACGGAAGTGCACTCGATGGCGGTCGGTGATCGGGTGTTTCTGCTCTCCGATGGAGTCATCGACACCAGTGATGCCAACGATCAGTTGTTCGGCGTCGAACGCTTGCAGCGGGTGTTCGCCGCCAGTCGTGAGCCTGATCGGCTGTTTGACGATATCGAGCAGGCGCTGCGCGATTTTCGTGGTGAGGCACGTGACGATGTGAGCATGGTCGAGGTCAGTCTGCTGGCGCCGGTACAGGTTCGTCTGCCGGCTCCGGTGTATTCCGACAGCGGCCAATCCTGCCCGCTGGACTGGTCGGTGAGCTTCGAGTTTCGCGGCGCCACGCTCCAGCGCTTCAATCCTTTGCCCTATCTTTTGCAACTGCTTCTGGAGGTGCATGGCTTGCGGGCACAAAGCGGTGCGCTGTACAGCGTGCTTGCCGAACTGTATTCCAATGCGCTGGAACACGGTGTGCTCGGGCTCGATTCCAGCCTCAAGCGCGACGCCGAGGGTTTTGCTCGTTATTACCAGCAGCGCAACGCGAGGCTGGAGGCGTTGCAGGAAGGCTTCGTGCGCGTGCATTTGCAGGTGTTGCCGCACGGCGAGGGTGGTCGTCTGATCATTCGGGTCGAAGACAGTGGCAAGGGTTTCGATGTGGCCCGGATCATGGAGCGCCCCCTCGACGGCGTCCGTCTGTCGGGGCGAGGTGTCAGCCTGGTCCGGCAATTGGGGCATAACGCCAGTTGGTCGGACGAAGGTCGTAGTGCCCGCGTGGAGTTTTTCTGGGAGGTTCAGGCATAATCGGCGCAATTCTTGATCAAGGAGTGAACAAGTGACTGACAAACATGTGGATCGCGAGGCCTTGAGCCTCTTGCGCGAAGTCATGGAGGACGGCTATCCGGAACTGCTGGATACCTTTCTGGCCGATTCCGAAAGTCGCTTGCATGAGCTGCAAAAGACCGCTGATGCCAGGGTATTGTCCGAGGTTGCCCACAGTTTCAAGGGCAGCGCCAGCAACATGGGCGCTGTGCGCCTGGCAGAACTCTGTCATGAGCTGGAGGCCGAGGCCAAAGACAAGAGCCCCTCGGAAATTGCCAGACTGGTCGCTGATATCAGCAGCGAGTTCTGCGAAGTACGCCCGGTTTATGAAGACGAGCGGCAACACGCACTGACCCACTGAAAGCCGCCGTCCGGCGCTTTTATCGAGTGACGGGTGAAACTGGCCCGGCACTTGCAGTTATCTCGTCCAACTGTACCTACGATCCCAGTGCAGCGGAGACCGTGTTATGCCTGCGACCCCCAATATTCTTCTTCAGACCGCCGCTCAGGCCAAGGCGCAAGCCGCCTCGTCCAAAGCGCCGGCGACGGCCGCAGACGCCGGGGACAAGGCTTCGAGCTTCGCTCAGGTATTCGCCGATCAGGCCCCTGCCAAGCCCGCCGTGAGCGCCGACAACCCGGCGAAACCAGCGCGTGACAAGACGGCCGATAACAGCGGCAAAAAGGACGTCGGCCAAGACCAGTCTGCCGCCCCGCAACCGCCGGTTGCCGATAGCGGCAAAGCGTTGCCTGCCGACAAACCGGCAGCGAGTGACGACCAGAGCGCCAGCGACGACACCCGCGATACTGCGCAAACGCCGGTGGCCGATACCGCGCCAGTAGATCCGACACTGGATCCGGCGCTGGCCGTCGCCGTGCAGCCGGCGGTGACGCCGCCCGTCGTGCAGGCGCCAGTGGTTGCAACGCCGGCACCGGCAGCCAGCGAAGCGCCGGCGGTGGCGGTCTTGCCGAATGCGGTCAAAGACCCGGCGCCCGACAGTGCTTTCGACCCAGAAGCCGATCCGCTCGATGCATTGCCCGTCGTACGCATGGCGATGGAGCAGGGCGGGCACATTTCCGCCGCCAGCCAGGCCCAGCCGAAAGCCACGCCTGCGCAGGCTCAGGCTGATGGCGAGCTGACTTCGGCGCAGAACTTCGCCGCCGGCATGGCCAGCATGCTCGACGTGCAGGCCGACAAGGACAGCACCAGCCAGGGTGGCGAAAAAGCATTCAGCGGGCTGATCGAAGATGGCCTCAAAGACCTGAAAGCCGCCACCAGCGATACGCGTGTCGATGACTTCGCCAACCGTCTGGCGGCGCTGACCCAGGCGGCGACGCCGAAGACCGCGAACGCCGTTCCGGTGAATCAGCCGATCGCCATGCATCAGAGCGGCTGGACCGAAGAAGTGGTCAACCGCGTCATGTACCTGTCGAGCGCCAACCTGAAGGCGGCGGACATTCAATTGCAGCCCGCGGAACTGGGGCGTCTGGATATCCGCGTGAACATGGTGCCGGATCAGCAGACGCAAGTGACGTTCATGAGCGCGCACCCAAGTGTGCGTGAAGCGCTGGACGGGCAGATGCATCGCCTGCGCGACATGTTCACCCAGCAGGGTATGGGTCAGGTCGACGTCAACGTGTCCGATCAGGGGCGTGGCTGGCAGGGTCAAGGCCAGGAGCAGGCGCAGCAGGGCCAGACTGGGCGCACCAGCGCTGCGGGTGGTCGTCTGGACTCGGCTGAAGAAGAATTGACGCCGGCGGCTGTGGCGGAAGCGGCTGCTCAAACCACCAGCGTGATCGGCTCCAGCGCCGTCGACTATTACGCCTGATACACCCTCCCTGAAATCTGTGGGGGCTGGCAAGCCAGCTCCCACAGGCGCTTGCATCGATTCACCATTCCCTCTCGTCCTGTGCTCCGACACTTCTGGCATAACACTTGCTCTTGCCTTGCGGTGCGACTGTGAAAACCCGATTAGTGACGGATTATTGGCATGGCGAAGAGCGAAGCAGCAGCTGTAAAAGACCCCGCGACCAAAGGCAAACTCAAGATGATCATCCTGATCGTGGTGGCTCTGCTGCTGGCGATCGGTGTGTCCGTGGGCGCAACCTGGTACTTCATGCACAGTGCTCAGAGCAAACCTGCCGCAGCGGCCGAAGCCGCGCCGGTCGGCAAGCAGCCGGCGATCTTCGAGCCGATGGCGCCGGCGTTTGTCGCCAACTTCAACCAGAACGGCCGTCAGCGCTACATGCAGGTGAGCATCACCATGCTGGCGCGTAATCAGGCTGATCTCGAAGCGCTCAAAGTGCACATGCCGGTGATCCGCAACAACTTGGTAATGCTCTTCTCCGGTCAGGATTTCGCCACACTGGCGACCCCGGTCGGCCAGGAGATGCTGCGCCAGAAGGCCACAGCCAGCGTCCAGGAAGTGGCGCAGAAAGAGCTGGGCAAAGTGGTGATCGAACAGTTGCTTTTCACTAATTTCGTACTGCAGTAGGAACACGACATGGCCGTGCAGGATCTGCTGTCCCAGGATGAAATCGACGCGCTGTTGCATGGTGTCGACGATGGTCTGGTACAGACCGATAACGCTGCCGAACCCGGCAGTGTCAAAAGCTACGACCTGACCAGCCAGGATCGCATCGTCCGTGGACGCATGCCGACTCTGGAGATGATCAACGAGCGTTTTGCCCGTTACACCCGCATCAGCATGTTCAACATGCTGCGCCGCTCGGCGGACGTTGCCGTCGGTGGCGTACAGGTGATGAAGTTTGGCGAATACGTACACTCGCTGTACGTGCCGACCAGCCTCAACCTGGTCAAGATCAAACCGCTGCGCGGCACCGCACTGTTCATCCTCGACGCCAAACTGGTGTTCAAACTGGTGGACAACTTCTTCGGCGGCGACGGCCGTCACGCCAAGATCGAAGGGCGTGAATTCACCCCGACCGAACTGCGCGTAGTACGCATGGTGCTGGAGCAGGCGTTCGTCGACTTGAAAGAAGCCTGGCAGGCGATCATGGAAGTCAACTTCGAGTACATCAACTCGGAAGTGAACCCGGCCATGGCCAACATCGTCGGCCCGAGCGAAGCGATTGTGGTCTCCACCTTCCACATCGAACTCGATGGGGGTGGCGGTGACCTGCACGTGACCATGCCGTACTCGATGATCGAGCCGGTGCGCGAAATGCTCGACGCCGGTTTCCAGTCGGACCTCGACGATCAGGACGAGCGCTGGGTCAACGCCCTGCGTCAGGACGTGCTCGATGTCGACGTACCGATCGGCGCCACCGTGGCCCGCCGTCAGTTGAAGCTGCGCGACATCCTGCACATGCAGCCGGGGGATGTGATCCCGGTGGAAATGCCGGAAGACATGATCATGCGCGCCAACGGCGTACCGGCCTTCAAGGTCAAGATGGGCTCGCACAAAGGCAACCTCGCGTTGCAGGTGATCGAGCCGATCGAGCGTCGCTGAAGCGCCGCTCTTATTCCCACGCATTTAACTGAATTGTTGCCCGCCGAGGACAAATGATGAACGACGATATGAACGCCCAGGACGATCAGGCACTGGCTGATGAATGGGCTGCGGCCCTGGAAGAGACCGGTGATGGCAGCCAGGCTGACATCGACGCACTGCTGGCCGCTGACGCCGGTACGGCCAGCTCCAACCGTCTGCCGATGGAAGAGTTCGGCAGCGTGCCGAAGAACAACGATCCAGTGACGCTGGACGGTCCGAACCTGGACGTGATCCTCGACATTCCGGTGTCGATCTCGATGGAAGTCGGCAGCACCGACATCAACATCCGCAACCTGCTGCAACTGAACCAGGGGTCGGTGATCGAGCTCGATCGTCTGGCCGGTGAGCCATTGGACGTACTGGTCAACGGTACGCTGATCGCGCACGGCGAAGTGGTGGTGGTC
>NZ_QAIU01000485.1:11538-15401 GCF_003061205.1 Pseudomonas sp. HMWF006 | reverse complement strand
TCGGTAACGCCATTTCAGGTCGGCGTACCTCCCCAATATCCCCCAATCGGTCCCCTCTCCCTAAGGGAGAGGGGGCAGGCCGAGGTGTCTGGCGCTGTTCATCGACCTGATCGACCGAGTCGATTGTGGATCTTCAAGCTTGGCGATTACGGATTCGGTAACGCCATTTCAGGTCGGCGTACCTCCCCAATATCCCCCAATCGGTTCCCTCTCCCTCTGGGAGAGGGCCAGGGTGAGGGTTGGCAATCTCCACTCAGGCAGAAACCTCAAGCCATTCACCCCCCACACCCGCCAGACGGGCTGCCGTGACAGCGTGATTACGTTATACTCGCCGGCTTTCAAAAGTTCGCCAACGAGTGCTGCCCGTCATGGAAATCAACCCGATCCTGAACACCATCAAGGACCTGTCCGAGCGCTCCGAAACTATTCGGGGGTATCTTTGACTACGATCAAAAGCATGAGCGTCTGACCGAGGTCAATCGCGAGCTTGAAGATCCGAGTGTCTGGAACAAACCTGAATACGCCCAGGAACTGGGCCGCGAGCGCGCCGCGCTGGCGCAGATCGTCGACACCCTCGACGAACTGAACGGCGGTCTGGCCGATTGCCGCGACCTGCTGGACATGGCTGTCGAAGAAAACGACGAAGGTGCAGTGGGCGATGTCGTCGCCGAACTGGCCCGTCTCGAGGAAAATCTGGCCAAGCTGGAATTCCGCCGCATGTTCAGCCACGAGATGGACCCGAACAACGCCTACCTGGACATCCAGGCCGGTTCCGGCGGCACCGAAGCCCAGGACTGGGCCAACATCCTGCTGCGCATGTACCTGCGCTGGGCTGACAAACGCGGTTTCGACGCGACCATCATGGAACTGTCGGCCGGTGAAGTCGCCGGTATCAAAGGTGCGACCGTGCACATCAAGGGTGAATACGCCTTTGGCTGGCTGCGTACCGAGATCGGCGTCCACCGTCTGGTGCGCAAGAGCCCGTTCGACTCCGGCAACCGTCGCCACACCTCGTTCTCCGCGGTGTTCGTCTCGCCAGAGATCGACGACAAGGTGGAAATCGAGATCAACCCGGCAGACCTGCGGATCGACACCTATCGTTCCTCCGGTGCCGGTGGTCAGCACGTAAACACCACCGACTCGGCCGTACGTATCACCCACGTACCGACCAACACCGTGGTCAGCTGCCAGAACGAACGTTCCCAGCACGCCAACAAGGACACCGCCATGAAAATGCTGCGGGCCAAGTTGTACGAGCAGGAAATGCAGAAGCGCAACGCCGCATCCCAGGCCCTGGAAGACACCAAGTCCGACATCGGCTGGGGTCACCAGATCCGCTCCTACGTGCTTGACGCGTCGCGGATCAAGGACCTGCGCACCAACATCGAACGCAGCGACTGTGACAAGGTGCTCGACGGCGACATCGACGAATACCTGGAAGCCAGCCTGAAATCAGGGCTGTAAAAGACGCAATACAGCATCGGCTGATTCAACCCGATCCCTGTAGGAGCCAGCCCAGCTGGCGATCTCCGGGCCGCCAGGCCCGGGGGCAACGAACCTGATGGAATATCTAAAGACATGAGCGACCAACAACTCGACCCGCAAGCCCTGCAACAGGAAGAAAACTCCCTGATCGCCCTGCGCAAGGAAAAGCTGGCTGCCGAGCGCGCCAAGGGCAATGCCTTCCCGAACGACTTCCGCCGCGAAAACTACTGCGAAGATCTGCAGAAGAAGTACGCGGACAAGACCAAGGAAGAGCTGGCCGAGGCTGCAATTCCGGTCAAGGTTGCCGGTCGCATCATGCTCAACCGTGGCTCGTTCATGGTGATCCAGGACATGACCGGTCGCATCCAGGTCTACGTCAACCGTAAGACCCTGTCCGAAGACACCCTGGCCGCCGTGAAAACCTGGGACATGGGCGACATCATTGCCGCTGAAGGTACCCTGGCGCGTTCCGGCAAGGGCGACCTGTACGTGGAAATGACCAACGTGCGCCTGCTGACCAAGTCGCTGCGCCCGCTGCCGGACAAGCACCACGGCCTGACCGACACCGAACAGCGCTACCGTCAGCGTTACGTTGACCTGATCGTCAACGAAGACGTGCGCCAGACGTTCCGCGTGCGTTCGCAAGTGATCGCACACATCCGCAGCTTCCTGATGAAGCGCGACTTCCTCGAAGTCGAAACGCCGATGCTGCAGACCATTCCGGGCGGCGCGGCAGCCAAGCCGTTCGAAACCCACCACAACGCGCTGGACATGGAAATGTTCCTGCGTATCGCGCCTGAGCTGTACCTCAAGCGTCTGGTGGTCGGTGGTTTTGAAAAAGTGTTCGAGATCAACCGCAACTTCCGTAACGAAGGCGTTTCGACGCGTCACAACCCTGAATTCACCATGTTGGAGTTCTACCAGGCTTACGCCGACTACGAAGACAACATGGACCTGACCGAAGAACTGTTCCGTGAACTGGCGCAGCTGGTGCTGGGCAGCACCGACGTGCCGTACGGCGACAAGGTGTTCCACTTCGGCGAGCCGTTCGCCCGTCTGTCGGTGTTCGACTCGATCCTCAAGTACAACCCTGAGCTGACCGCCGATGATCTGAACGACATCGACAAGGCGCGCGCCATCGCCAAGAAAGCCGGCGCCAAGGTGCTGGGCTTCGAAGGTCTGGGCAAGCTGCAGGTGATGATTTTCGAAGAGCTGGTCGAGCACAAGCTGGAGCAGCCGCACTTCATCACTCAGTACCCGTTCGAAGTGTCGCCGCTGGCCCGTCGTAACGACGAGAACCCGAACGTCACCGACCGTTTCGAACTGTTCATTGGCGGCCGTGAAATCGCCAACGCCTACTCCGAGTTGAACGACGCGGAAGACCAGGCCGAGCGCTTCATGGCGCAGGTGGCCGACAAGGACGCCGGCGACGACGAAGCCATGCACTACGACGCCGATTTCGTGCGTGCGCTGGAGTACGGCATGCCGCCAACGGCCGGTGAAGGCATCGGCATCGACCGTCTGGTGATGTTGCTGACCAACTCGCCGTCGATCCGCGATGTGATCCTGTTCCCGCACATGCGACCGCAAGCGTAAACGTTTCAGTTGAAAAGCCGCCTAAAACAGGCGGCTTTTTATTGCCTGTCTGGTACAAATGTATCAATTGGTTACTTTTGAAATAACAGAGGAAGTCCAGTCGTGATGGTTGCAATCGCTCAAGAAGGTGCAGCGGGTATCGCCACTGCGGTCGCTGAAAGTGTTCAGTACCAGGGCCGCAAGGCCAGCCGACAGGGCAGCGAGCAGCGTCGCCAGGACATTCTCGACGCGGCGATGCGCATTGTCGTGCGTGACGGCGTGCGGGCTGTGCGCCATCGCGCGGTGGCGGCCGAGGCTGGTGTGCCGCTGTCGGCCACCACTTATTACTTCAAGGATATCGACGACCTGCTCACCGATACCTTCGCCCAGTATGTCGAGCGCAGTGCGGCGTACATGGCCAAGCTGTGGATCAACAACGAAGGCCTGCTGCGCGAGATGGTGGTCAGCGGCGACGGCAGCCCCGAGTCACGCTCGCAACTGGCCGATAATATTGCGCGGCTGATGGCCGATTATGTGCACCGGCAACTGCTCAACCGTCGCGAGCATCTGATGGCCGAGCAGGCCTTCCGCCAAGAGGCGCTGCTCAACCCGCGTCTGGCGGATCTGGTGCGTTCGCATCAGCAGATTTTGCTGCAGGGCACCTGCCAGTTGTTCCAGGTGCTGGGCTCGCGCGAACCGCAGCAGGATGCCAAGGTGTTGACGGCGATTATCGGACGGATGGAATATCAGGGCCTGCTCAACGACGCCGAGCCTTTGGCCGAACAGGACATGCTCGGCATTCT
>NZ_QAIU01000485.1:3937-11528 GCF_003061205.1 Pseudomonas sp. HMWF006 | reverse complement strand
CGCGTCGGTCTGACCCTCTGGGGGAAACACCTGACCCTGCGGGAGCGAGCTTGCTCGCGAAGACGGACTGACATTCAACATTAATGTTGGCAGTACCACCGCTTTCGCGAGCAAGCTCGCTCTCACAGGTTCAGTGGTGTATTCGAGGGTGGCGAATGTTCATAGGGAGTATTGAATGAAAGCCTGGCGTGGCGTGCTGATCGCCTTGTCGTTCCTGCTGCTCAGTGGCTGTCTGGTGACCTTCAAGGAGCCGCTGACCGCTAGTGACCCGGCGCCCAAGGGCCTGCTCGGCAAATGGTCGAGTACCAATGCCTGGGGCGAACCGATGAACCTTGAACTGACGCGCCTGGGCAAGGACCGCTATCAGGCTGTCACGTACTTCAAGGCCAAGCCCCGCGAACGCGAAGCCTATCCGTTCACCGTTTCGCGCCACGGCAGCCGCTGGTATCTGTCGGCGAAAGTCCCGGCGCAGTACGGCGGCCATTACACCATCGCCGGTTTCGAGCTCACCGATAAACACGAACTGGTGATCTACAACCTCGATCTCGAACAGATCAATCAAGCGATCAAACAGAAAGCCCTCGACGGTCAGGCCTTCCAGACCGACGATGGCGACGGCGTGCAGGTCGACAGCAACCTGGACAAGGTCTTTGCTTACCTCGACGATCCGGCCAATTCCGATGTGTTCGTCGAAGCCGCGCGCTATCAGCGTCAGGCCCGCGTCAAATAATTCAGTTTTCTACAGGAGTTTCGGGTGGACGATTACCAGCAGACGATACGCACGCTGTCCGATCGCATTGTGCTGGCGCAGACACCGATCCGCGTCCTCGATGCGGTGAAGTGGGACGAAAACATCCGCAAGGGCTTTCTCAAGGCCAAGGGCAAGGAAATGCCGGCGGTGGATCGCGACTACTACCTCAATCGACCGCTGTCCTTCGATTCGAGCAAGGTCAAGCTGGAGTTCCAGAACATCGAGCGTGACATCACCCGTCAGCTCGGTCAGTTCAACCCGGTCGGGCAGATCATGCGCCGTATGTGCAAGGAATACCGCATGGTGGTGCGCATGCTCGAAGCGCGCGGCACCGAGGATTTCGGCCTGATCTCCCAGGAACTCTACGGCGCCGCCTCCGATGCGTTTCACGCCGGCGACCCGACCCTGGCCGACCTCGGCCTGATGATGTCCGACTACCTGAACAACATTGATGGCCGTGGCGACCTGAAGGACGAGCCGAAGATCCTCACCGCCAAGGATGCCGTGCACCTGCTGCAAACCCGTTTGAACAAGGTGTTCGGCGAGGCCGAGGAAACCATCCGCGTGTTCGAGTCCGACGGCATCGTGGCTGACGCGGCGGCAGGCGCCGACTACATCAAGATCCGCACCGACGCGCTGTTCAACGATCGCGATGTGCGCGCACTGGAAGTCCACGAAGGCCTGGTGCACGTCGGCACCACGCTCAATGGCTTGAACCAGCCGATCTGCACTTTCCTGTCCAAAGGCCCACCGTCGTCGACGGTGACCCAGGAAGGCCTGGCGATTTTGATGGAGATCATCACGTTCGCCTCCTACCCGAGTCGCCTGCGCAAACTGACCAACCGCACCCGCGCCATTCATATGGTCGAGGAGGGCGCGGATTTCCTGCAGGTGTTCGAGTTCTTCCGCGAGCAGGGCTTTGAAATGGCAGAAAGTTACGGCAACGCCAGTCGCGTTTTCCGTGGTTCGACACCGACTGGTCTGCCATTTACCAAAGACTTGTCCTACCTCAAGGGCTTTATCATGGTTTACAACTACATTCAGTTGGCCGTGCGTAAAGGCAAGCTCGAGCAGATTCCGCTGTTGTTCTGCGGCAAGACCACGCTGGAGGACATGCGTACCCTGCGTCAGCTGGTGGATGAAGGACTGGTGGTGCCGCCGAAGTATCTGCCGGAGCAGTTCCGCGATCTGAACGCGTTGTCGGCGTGGATGTGTTTCTCCAACTTCCTCAATCACTTGAGCCTGGACCGGATCGAGGCGGATTACTCCAATATCCTCTGAGCCAACATGCAAATCCTGTGGGAGCTGGCAAGCCAGCTCCCACAGGGTTATTTGTTTTTCTCTGGATCGTATTGCCAACTTCTGTTGCGAGGTTTCACCGGATGAGAATCCTCGGCATCTTTTGCCTGCTCCTGACCCTCGGCGGTTGCAGTTCGCTGTTGTTCTACCCCGAGCCCGGCCAGATCTTTACCCCGGAAAAAGCCAAGCTCGAATACCGCACCGTTACCCTGACCACCGCCGACGGCCTCAAGCTGAATGCCTGGTGGCTGCCGGCCAAACCCGGTGTCGAGGTCAAAGGCACAGTCCTGCACCTGCACGGCAATGGCGGCAATTTGCCGATGCACCTGGGTGGCAGTTGGTGGTTGCCGAAAAACGGCTATCAAGTGTTGCTGGTGGACTATCGCGGTTACGGATTGTCCGAGGGCGAGCCGAGCCTGCCGGCGATCTATCAGGACATCGACGCCGCATTCGCCTGGCTCGACCAGGCGCCAGAGGTCAAAGGCAAACCGCTGATTCTGCTGGGGCAAAGTCTCGGTGGTTCGATGGCCGTGCATTGGCTGGTGCAGCACCCGGAGCGGCAGAAACAACTCAAGGCCTTCGTCCTCGACGGTGTACCCGCCAGCTATCGCAGCGTTGGCCAGTACGCCCTCAGTACCTCGTGGCTGACCTGGCCGTTCCAGGTGCCGCTGTCGTGGCTGGTGCCGGACGGCGACAGTGCAATCAATTCGATGCCGCAGCTCAAGGGCGTGCCAAAACTGATCTTTCACAGCATCGACGACCCGCTGGTACCGCTTGCCAACGGCATCCGTCTGTATCAGGCGGCACCGCCTCCGAGGGTGCTGCAGCTGACCCGTGGCGGCCACGTGCAGACCTTCGGCGACCCGGTCTGGCGTCAGGTGATGCTGCGCTATCTGGAAGATCCCGAACACTTCAATGGCCTGCGCCGTCTCGGCGAAATCCCGAATTATCCGCCACCTCCGAATTCTGAAGATGAGAGTCCGCAATGACTGAAGAACGTAACGCCATCCCGCTGATTATCACCGGTATCTGCAGCATCCTCGGCACCGTCGGGGCGCTGTGGTACTACGGCTACCTGCACTTCGCCAAGCCTGAGGATGCGTTGCTGCTCAACGAATTCACCATGCTCAAGACCGTGCCCGGCGAGGACTACAAAGTCTCGCTGGACCCGGCGCCGCAAGTCGCGCAGTGCATTGACGGGGTGCTGGTGCTGTTCGACACCGAGCAGAAAGGCCTGACCGGTGTGTTGATCAACGCGCAGAAAAAAGCCGTGCGCTGCATGGGGGAGGAGACTCCGCAGAAGCTGGAGGAGTGATTCTGCAGGACCAGCCCTCACCCTGACCCTCTCCCAGAGGGAGAGGGGACTGATCGAGTTGTTCTTGCGAGTTACGCCGACCTGAAAGATTGCGTTGATTATGGATTCGGCGAAGTACTTTCAGGTCGACGCCGCTACTGACCCCCCCCATTCGGCCCCCTCTCCCTCGGGAGAGGGCTGGGGTGAGGGGCCGCGATTTCAGCCTGCACAAAAAAGCCCCGCCTGATCACTCAGGCGGGGCTTTTGCGTTACCGCGTGACGCTTAGTTCGAGCTGACCGCCGAACGTGGCATCACTGGCTGGTTGTCGTTGGAGATAGTCACTTCCACACGACGGTTCATCGCACGGCCGGAAACGCTGCCGTTATCGGCAACCGGGTATTCCTTGCCATAACCCTGAACCACGATGCGCGAAGGATCTACGCCCATCTTGATCAGCGCGACTTGTACCGAGGTCGCACGACGCTCGGACAGCGACTGGTTGTAAGAAGCCGCACCGGTGCTGTCGGTGTAACCCTCGACGATCACTTTGCGATCAGGGTTTTCCTGGAGGAACTGCGCCAGTTTATTGATGTTCACCAGACCGCTGGATTTCAGGTCAGCCTTGTTGGTGGCGAACAGCACGTCACCGAAGGTCACCAGGGTGCCGCGATCGGTCTGCTTGGCGTTGAGGCTGTCCTGCAGCTGTTTGATCTGCTGATCGCGAGCATCCAGACGCGCCTGGGCACGCTGGGCTGCGGCGTTCTTCAGGTTGTTTTCAGCGGTGCGCAGGGCGATGGTCTGCTTGGCCACTTCTACACGCTGGTTGGTCAGGTAGGCCAGTTGGTCAACCTTGGCCGCGTTTTCCTTGTCCAGGTAAGCCTTGTCGGCCTTGTCCAGGTAATCGCTGGCGTCTTTGGTTTCCAGGGCTGCGACTTTGCTGGCCTGTGGGTTGGCTTGCAGGCCGGCGTAGTTGGTGCGCGCCTGTTCCAGGTTCGGGTTAGGCGGGGTGGAGCAGGCAGCCAGGGCAACGCTTGCAGCCAGGAGAGCGGGGATCATCAGTTGCTTACGCATAATTTGTCGTCCTTTCTATCGTTAAAAGTTTCAGCTTTGCGATTCGGGATGCGCGCTTACTGCACGGTGCGCTGACTTTCCTGACGCAGTTCCTGAACACCTTTCTGGGAATCCTTCAGTGCCTGTTCGGCTTTCGCTGCCTGAGCCTTGCGTTCCGCTACGCGAGCGTCCCATTCGGCCTGCTCGGAGAGGGTGCGAGCTTCGTCATACTTCTTGTCGTGCATGGCGATTTCGGCTTGTTTGAGTTTGTCCTGCGCCTGCTTCATCTCGACGGCGGCGAATTCGGTACCACCGGCGCTCACGGCGCTGTTGACTGCCGATTGGGTCACGGCGTACTGCTCGGTCGGCGGGTTACCGGCGCAACCGGCCAGCACGAAGCTGGTGCCGATGGCCAGAGCAGCCAGTTTCAGACCGCGCAGGTGAGAGAACGAGGTTTGGGTCTTCATGGTCTTCAACTCCATTGTTTAACTCCTGATAAAACCGAAAATCCATCCTGGTCGAGGAGCCTAAAGCGTCGTATGAAAGCGCGTTTTTGAAACGCTCGTTCCAGGCGTGGTTACTCGTTCCGACCGGAGGCATTTTTCAAAAGTTCAGAAAAGATGGCCTATCGCCAAAAAAATTTTTGACCGAATGGACAAGGCTCTGGGGCGGGAACTTTGGCCGAGGAGAGTGGTACGCGCGGGGGAAAACAACATGATTCTTGAGGGAAAATGCGGTCCTGTGGGAGCTGGCTTGCCAGCGATGGGGCCGTCAGATTCAACACGTCGGTGACTGAACGGACGCCATCGCTGGCAAGCCAGCTCCCACAGGTTTAACGCAATCGGGTGTCAGTGTTTCTGCTTGCCGGCAGTCGCCGAGAGGTCATGCAAATGACGGCGCGAAAGGGCCAGAAAACGCGGGGTAGGCCCGACATCCTCGTACAGCGGATCACCTTCCTCATCGGTCGCCACCACTGTCGAACCCTTCACATAGGGCAGGCTCGCTTCAAACTCTTCAAGCGCCGCGCCGATTAGTTCGCCAAGCAGTTCTTCGACATGACGTTTGGGGTACATCTCGGTAATCGCTGCCAGACGCGCAGCGGCCTCAACGTCCAGATGAATCGCGTAGCCGGTGTCGGTCAGGCGACCTTTGGCGGTTTCTTCCCAATGCTGGGCGAGCTCACGGATTTTCATGATGACCTCATTTCGCACCTGCTCGTGGCAGGTCTGGGTGAGTGTCCGGCGTGGCCGGTGGCAAGCCGTTGTACGGCTTACTGTTGAGACTAGCTTTCGGTCACAAGGTTTAAAGTCCCTTCGTCGGCCTGCTTGTAAGAAGCGTCGCAGAGCGGCACTCTCTAGGTCATGCACTCGTTTCTAGGCCGCCCGGATTACCGCTGGAGAACTGCTGATGACCGATATTGATGCACGCTTGCGCGAAGATGTTCACCTGCTCGGCGAGTTGTTGGGCAACACCATTCGAGACCAGTACGGCGAGGCGTTTCTCGACAAGATCGAGCAGATTCGCAAGGGCGCCAAGGCCGACCGGCGTGGCTCGATGGACGCCGAGCTCAGCGCCAGCCTCAATCAATTGAGCGAAGACGAATTGCTCCCGGTGGCGCGGGCGTTCAACCAGTTCCTCAATCTGGCGAACATCGCCGAGCAGTATCAGTTGATCCATCGTCGCGAGGAGTCGCAGCCGGCGCCATTCGAATCCCGTGTGCTGCCGGAACTGCTGGCGCGCCTGCGCAACGAAGGGCACAGCGCCGAATCCCTGGCCCGGCAACTGGCGCGCCTGGAAATCGAACTGGTGCTGACCGCGCACCCGACCGAAGTGGCGCGGCGCACGCTGATTCAGAAGTACGACGCGATCGCCGCGCAACTGGCCGCTCAGGACCATCGCGACCTGACCAGCGCCGAGCGCGAGCAGATCCACACTACCTTGCAACGGCTGATCGCCGAAGCCTGGCACACCGAAGAAATCCGCCGTACGCGGCCGACGCCGGTGGACGAGGCCAAGTGGGGTTTCGCGGTGATCGAGCATTCGCTGTGGCAGGCGATCCCCAACCATATGCGCAAGGCCGACAAGGCGTTGCATGAAGCGACGGGCCTGCGTCTGCCGCTGGAAGCTGCGCCGATACGCTTTGCCTCGTGGATGGGCGGCGACCGTGACGGCAACCCCAACGTCACTGCGGCCGTGACCCGTGAAGTGTTATTGCTGGCGCGCTGGATGGCCGCCGATCTGTACCTGCGCGATGTCGATCATCTGGCGGCCGAGTTGTCGATGCAGCAGGCCAGTGATGCATTGAAAGCCCGGGCCGGCGACAGCGCCGAACCTTATCGCGCAGTGCTCAAGCAATTGCGCGAACGCCTGCGCGCCACCCGCAACTGGGCGCAGGCCTCGCTGACCGCGCCGACCCCGGCCCCCGCCGACGTACTGCACAACAACCGCGATCTGCTCGATCCGCTGGAGTTGTGTTTCAACTCGCTGCACGAATGCGGCATGGGCGTGATTGCCGATGGCCCGCTGCTCGATTGCCTGCGCCGCGCAGTGACCTTTGGCCTGTTTCTGGTGCGCCTCGATGTGCGTCAGGACTCGTCGCGCCATAGCTCGGCGATGACCGAAATTACCGATTATCTGGGCCTGGGGCGCTACGAAGACTGGGACGAAGAGCAGCGCATCGGCTTCCTGACACGGGAGCTGAGCAACCGTCGTCCGTTGCTGCCGGCGCATTTCAAACCCTCCGCCGATACGGCGGAAGTGCTCAATACCTGTAAGGAAATCGCCGCCGCACCAGGCGCGTCACTGGGGTCCTACGTGATCTCGATGGCCGGGGCTGCATCCGATGTGCTGGCGGTGCAACTGCTGCTTAAAGAAGCCGGTGTGCTGCGACCAATGCGTGTCGTGCCGTTGTTCGAAACCCTCGCAGACCTCGACAACGCCGGCCCGGTGATGGAGCGTCTGTTGCTGCTGCCGGGTTATCGCGCGCGCCTGCAGGGCCCGCAGGAAGTGATGATCGGCTACTCCGACTCGGCGAAGGACGCCGGCACCACCGCTGCCGCGTGGGCGCAATACCGGGCGCAGGAACGTCTGGTGGAAATCTGTCGGGAGCAACAAGTCGAACTGCTGCTGTTCCACGGTCGCGGCGGCACTGTCGGCCGAGGCGGTGGTCCGGCCCACGCGGCGATTCTCTCGCAGC
>NZ_QAIU01000485.1:0-3927 GCF_003061205.1 Pseudomonas sp. HMWF006 | reverse complement strand
TCGCACTACCGAGCAGGGGGAAATGATTCGTTTCAAATTTGGCCTGCCGGACATCGCCGAGCAGAACCTCAATCTGTATCTGGCTGCCGTGCTCGAAGCAACGCTGTTGCCACCACCGCCACCGACGCCCGAGTGGCGGCATCTGATGGACGAGTTGGCGGCGGACGGGGTCAGTGCCTACCGTGCGGTGGTGCGGGAAAATCCGCAGTTCGTCGAGTATTTCCGCCAGTCCACCCCGGAGCAGGAGTTGGGGCGTCTGCCGCTGGGCAGTCGTCCGGCCAAGCGCCGTGCCGGTGGCATCGAAAGTCTGCGGGCGATTCCGTGGATCTTCGGCTGGACGCAGACGCGATTGATGTTGCCCGCGTGGCTCGGCTGGGAGTCGGCGCTGAGCAAGGCGCTGGAGCGCGGTGAAGGTCAATTGCTCGGGCAGATGCGCGAGCAGTGGCCGTTCTTCCGCACGCGCATCGACATGCTGGAAATGGTCCTGGCCAAGGCTGACGCGGACATCGCGCTGTCTTACGACCAGCGTCTGGTCGAGCCGGACTTGCTGCCGTTGGGCGCGCAGTTACGCGACCTATTGTCGCAGGCGTGTGCGGTAGTGCTCGGCCTGACCGGTCAGTCGCAACTGCTGGCACATAGCCCTGATACGCTCGAATTCATCCGTCTGCGCAACACCTACCTCGACCCGCTGCATCTATTGCAGGCCGAACTGCTGGCGCGTTCGCGGCAGCAGAATGTCGAGCAGGGCAGCCCGGTGGAACAGGCGTTGCTGGTGTCTGTGGCGGGGATTGCCGCCGGTTTGCGAAATACCGGCTAAGGTTTTTTCCGTAGGATGCGGCAGCCGATGCATGCCTCGGCTGTCGTTTGCTGCACAGGGGAAATGTGCCGCCAGGCGACAGTTAATGATGGGGTTGCGACTTGGGTCACCGTGTCGCAAGGTCGCGGCGGGCGTCGGTTTCTCCGACTTTTGGCGTCTTGTGTGGGCGCAGCCTGCTGTGTATCTTGATCAGCCTTTGGCCGTTTGTGTGGCCACGACCCGTATTTTCAGGATTCGCCGCCAAGTAGCGAATCCTTTGTTTTGTAAAGCTTTTATATAAAAAATTGAGGAGCACATCGATGCGCGTCATTCTGCTGGGAGCTCCCGGGGCCGGTAAAGGTACTCAGGCAAAGTTCATCACCGAAAAATTCGGCATTCCGCAAATCTCCACTGGCGACATGCTGCGTGCTGCGGTCAAGGCCGGCACCGAGCTGGGCATCAAGGCCAAGAGCATCATGGATGCCGGTGGCCTGGTGTCGGATGACCTGATCATCGCGCTGGTCAAGGATCGCATCGCTCAAGCTGACTGCGCCAATGGCTTTCTGTTCGACGGCTTCCCGCGCACCATTCCGCAGGCCGAAGCGCTGGTGACTGCCGGTGTCGAACTGGACGCCGTGGTTGAAATCGCCGTTGAAGACGAAGAGATCGTGCAGCGTATCGCCGGTCGTCGTGTGCACGAGGCCAGCGGCCGCGTTTACCACATCGTCTACAACCCGCCGAAAATCGCTGGCAAAGACGACATCACCGGTGAAGAACTGGTACAGCGCAAGGACGACACTGAAGAAACCGTGCGTCATCGCCTGTCGGTCTACCATTCGCAGACCAAGCCGCTGGTGGACTTCTACCAGAAGCTGTCCGCTACCAATGCCGGCAAGCCGAAGTACAGCCACATCCCGGGTGTCGGTTCGGTTGAAGCCATCACCGCCAAGGTCCTTGAGGCGCTGAGCTGAAAAAGCTGATTCTGCTGCATCATCCACGGCCCGCTTGCGGGCCGTAGTTGTTTATACTGACGCACCTTTTTCCCACCTGTTTTGGATACATCAATGAGCACCTTGCTGGCCCTGGACACCGCGACTGAAGCTTGCTCCGTTGCCTTGCTGCATGACGGCAAGGTCACGAGCCATTACGAGGTGATCCCGCGCCTGCATGCGCAAAAGCTGTTGCCGATGATCCAGCAACTGCTGGCCGACGCCGGCACCACGCTGCAAGCGGTGGACGCCATCGCGTTCGGTCGCGGCCCGGGTGCATTCACCGGTGTGCGGATCGCCATCGGTGTAGTGCAGGGGCTGGCGTTTGCCCTCGACCGTCCGGTGCTTGCGGTGTCGAACCTGGCGGTGCTGGCGCAACGGGCTCATCGCGAGCACGGCGTCAGCCAGGTTGCAGCGGCCATTGATGCGCGGATGGATGAAGTGTATTGGGGCTGCTACCGCGAGACTGCCGGCGAGATGCGTCTGGTCGGTGCCGAAGCGGTGTTGCCACCCGAGGTTGCAGCGCTGCCGCAAGACGCCAGCGGCGAGTGGTTCGGTGCCGGTACCGGTTGGGGCTACGGCGAGCGTATTGCCGTCAAACCGAGCGGTTCCGATGCGGGCATGTTGCCTCATGCCGAAGACTTGCTGACCCTGGCGCGCTTCGCCTGGGAGCGCGGTGAGTCGATCCCGGCCGATGACGCGCAACCGGTTTACCTGCGCGACAAAGTCGCCACCCCCAAGGCTCGCTGATCAATCAAAACGGCGAGGTCCATTGTGGCGAGGGAGCTTGTTCCCTCGCGACAAAAACACTCACCCGCAATTCAGTGCCTTATTCCAAATCCTGCCAATCGTCAGTTTCCAACCCCGTGCTTTAAACCTTTTGCGCTTTATGTGTTCTAGTTATCACTCGGCGATTTGCTAAGTCGGTCAGGTGCCGCTAAATTGCCATCATTGATACCGAGCATGAATTTATGCGTATAGACGGCGTTTCCTCTCAGTCCTATCCCATCAAGCGCAAGCCTCGCAAAGGCAATGTGGCGCTGGATGAATCCGTCGACGATATCGACGGCGAGCTGGAGTTCCCGACTGAAGAGCAACTGGCCGCCCGTGCTGCCAAAGCCTCGGCACAACGCCTGAGCAATCTGCCTGCCCGTCAGCAAGACATGATTTATCACCGTGCGATGAAAAAGAGCGTAGCGATGGCCTTGGCCAGTTACCTGAGCACCGCCGGTTTTGTCGATTGGGATGCAGACGTGCTGGGCCTCGATTTGTACATCTGATGGCGCTGCCTTACTACCTCGGTTGCCCGTCCTGGAGCGAAAATGCCTGGCGCGAGTATCTGTACCCGGTAGACGCGAAAACCTCCGACTTTCTCGGTCTCTATTCCCAAGTGTTCAACGCCGTGGAAGGCAATACGACCTTCTACGCCAGCCCGTCGCCGGCCACCGTGCAGCGCTGGGCCGAGGTCATGCCCGAGCACTTTCGCTTCACCGCCAAGTTCCCCGGCGACATCAGCCACAGCGGTGACCTGCGCGAGCAACTGACCGCCGCCGAAACCTTTTTGCAGTTGATGCAGCCGCTGGGCGGACGCGTCGCGCCGTTCTGGCTGCAACTGTCGAAAAGCTTCACGCCGCAGCGTCTGCCGGAATTGGCGGGGTTCATTGATGCGCTGGATTGCCCGCTGGCGGTGGAAGTGCGTCACGAGCAGTTCTTCGCCAAGGGCGAGAGTGAGCGCCTGCTCAATCGTCTGCTGCTCGACCGTGGCGTCGAACGCATCTGCCTCGATCCGCGGGCGCTGTTCAGTTGCCTGTCGACCGAGTCTTCGGTGATTCACGCGCAGTCCAAAAAGCCCCGTGTGCCGACGCGCCCGGCGGCCTTCACGCAGTCCCCGCAAGTGCGCTTCATCGGGCATCCCGAACTCGAAGCCAACGATCCCTTCCTCGTGCCGTGGGTAACAAAAATCGCCGAGTGGATCGAAGAGGGCCGCACGCCTTATATCTTTCTGCACACCGCCGACAACCTGCTGGCGGCGAAACTGGCGCAACGTTTTCACACGCAATTGATGCAACGTTTGCCTGGCCTGCCATCGCTGCCTGAGCTATACAGAGAACCCGCCGCCGAGCAACTTGGCCTGCTCTGAGG
>NZ_QAIU01000484.1:0-2568 GCF_003061205.1 Pseudomonas sp. HMWF006 | reverse complement strand
CACCACGCCCGCCTTGAGGGCGAGCGAATCGTTGATACCGTCGCCAACCACCATCGGCCGGAAACCGTTGTCGATCTCCTTGAGCACGCAATTGAGTTTGTCTTCGGGCAACGCCTGCGCTTCAACCTCGTGCAGGCCCACCTCCCTGGCCAGGGCGTGGGCGACGCTTTGCCGGTCACCCGTCAACAACAGTTGCCGGCCCAGACCCAAGTCGCGCAATTCACCGAGGGCAAAGCGCGCTTCCGGTTTGACGCTATCGGCCAGCAGCAACCAGGCGAGGAATTCACCGTTCAAGGCCAGGCCCGCGATCGGGCCATCGTGCTCGGGAATGGCCGTGGTGGTAATGCCCAGTTGAGCAAACAACTCCGGACGGCCGAGTGCCGCTTCGCCCTGCGCGGTCATCGCCACCACACCGAGTCCCTGGCGTTCGTGGATATCCGTCAACGTCAGGCATTGCTCTTGGCTGACCAGCCCGGCGAGCGCGCGACTGACCGGATGACTGCTCGCCGCGCCGAGGCTTGCGGCCAACGCCATAACGATGGATGCGTCGGCACGCGGCTTGTCGATCGACTGCAAGCGCAACGTGCCGTATGTCAGCGTGCCGGTCTTGTCGACCACCAATGACGTCAGATCGGCCAACTCTTCGAGGAACGCCGAACTGCGGATCAGAATCCCGTGGCGTGCCGCCACCGCCACACCGGCAATCGCCGTGGCCGGCGCCGACAACACCAGGGCACAGGGACACGCCGCCACCAGCACCGCGAGCATCGCTTGCGCGTTGTGCGTGATGAACCAGGTCACCGCCGCCAACAACAACACCAGCACCATGTAGCTGCCGGCATAACGCTCCAGCAAACGGGTGATCGGGGGTTTCGAACGCTCGGCGTTTTGCATCAGCGCGATGACTTTGCCGAGGGTCGATTCACCGCCGGTGCGCGTCACTTCGATGCGCAGCAGACCATCGAGGTTGATCGCACCACCAAACACCGTCATGCCGACGCCCGCTTCTACCGGCACCGACTCACCGGTAATCGACGCTGTGTCGAGACTGGCCTGGCCGGACAACACCCGCCCGTCTGCCGGTACACGGTCACCGGCACGCACTTCGACCGTGTCACCGGATGTGAGCGAGCCGTTGTCGACTTCGATGATCGTACCGTCGGCCTGAACCTTGCGGGCATGGCTGCGGGTCAACTGGCCAAGCGCATGAATCGCTTCCTGGGAACCGATGACACTGCGCTCCTCCAACACATGACCGAAGATCATGATGATCGGCAGCAATGCTGCGGTCAGCAGATCACCGGTCGCCCAGGCGCCAAGCATCGCCAGGGCAATCAATTGATCGGTGATGCCATGCAGACTCGGGTAACGCAGGCTGAACCACGCCGAGCGCATCACCGGCACGGCAACCAATAAAGAAGCGAAACCGAGCAGCAACTGGCTGACGCCGGTTTGCTCAGGGCTCACCCAGCGCCAGATCAAACCGAGGCCGAGCAGCCCCAAGGCGAGCATTGCCAAGGTCAATTGCCGCGCGGCGCGGCGTTGTTCAGCCGAGGACAACAGGCTCGGTGCAGCGGTAGTCGCGGTCATTTTGCGGCTCCCTGAATGATCAGACGGGAATCGTCCTTCGGATCGACCGTGGTCACCGATCCAGCCTGACCGAGAATTTTCGGCATGCGTTCGCGATACAGACGCAACAGCATCTGCGGGTCAGTGCCCTGCTGTTGGGCTTTGGCCAGACTCGATACGGTGGCGGTATCGGCGGAGGCTTTGGCGAGTCGCTCGCCGGCTTGAGCGTGTGCAACTTGCAGCGCACGGTCGGCCTGTTCATTGGCCGCCTGAGTGAGTTTTTCCGCATCATTACGTGCATTCGCCACAGCCTTGTCGGCCTGCTGACTGGCGGTCAACACCGCATTGAAGGCACTGACCGCCGGATCGGGCAGACTCGATTGCACATCGACCCGCGCCACCTCGATACCGATGCCCTGCCCACCCGCCTTAAGCTCGGCCAGGCGTTTGTTGATGCCTTGCACCAGATCGCCGCGCAGTCGTTCGCGACGTTCGGCGGCCTGGTTGTCGGCGCCGATCAACTCCGGACGAGCGACCAGAATGGTGTCCAGATCCCGTGCGGCGGTGAGTGCCACGGCACTGCGCGTGACCAGGCGATCCAGTGCCGGAAGCACATGTTCGCCCTGAAGCACGAAGTCATAGGGGTCGGTGACCTTATAAAAAACCCGCACATCCAGTTGCACGACACCGGCATCACCGGTCAACAGGTATCCGGATCCGGCGAGCGCATCACTGATCGGCACCGCAAACGAGGCGACTCGATCTGCCTTCACCGCCTCAGCGCTGCGCAGCAGGTTGCCAATCCGGCGTTCGATCACCCGGTCCGCTGCCGGCAGCAAAACCACTTGTTCAAATGGCTGCGGCCAGGCCAACAACAGACCGGCATTCTGAATGCGATCCAGCGCACCGAAATGCAAAACCACCGCGCGATTCTGCGGATCGATCTGCCGCACATTGGAAAATGCCCAGGCCAGGGCGGCCAGCAATGTCACCGCATAC
>NZ_QAIU01000483.1:0-4807 GCF_003061205.1 Pseudomonas sp. HMWF006 | reverse complement strand
CCATACAAAACAAAGCCCCTGCAGAAATGCAGGGGCTTTGTTGTTTCTGGCGTTTGGAACTCCCTGGAAGCTTCCACATTGCTGCGACAAGACCAGCGACGCCTTATCTCAATCAACAGACCGAACTCTAGCCCCCGCGCCTCGAGCCGTTACAATTTCACATCAGCCCAACATTGACGGGCTCTTGCACCTACCTATAATGCACCCCAACACACCCGCCAAGCCTAGGTTGACCCGGTCAGCAAGCTCAAATCGTGCGGGTTTTTTTTGCCCGGAGAAAACTACATGAGGCCCTTCGACAAGCCGGCCCTCAGCGTAGAACAGCAATTGGAACTGCTAAAGCAACGAGGCCTGCAAGTCGCAAACGACGACAGCTCCCTGCGTTTCCTGGGGGAATCGTCCGTCCTGCACGGGACATCCTCCATCAGTACAACCTCAAAGGCTTCCATGAATTGCGGGCAGCTATGCGTGCGAACGCTATGAGCAAATCACCCACCATCCCGCCCCCATCAACGATGGCCATTGCTATCAACTCGACCGACGTCTCGATCAGGAAGCCCGAGTACAAATCAGCTATGAGTTGGGGGACAACCGTATCGTCGTGGTGGCCGCTTACATTGGTGGTCGCGCATGAGCCTGGTATTCGATATGGATCTGTTCCTGACGGGTGTCCTGACCGGGTCGCATACCACGCGTCAACGCCACCTGCGTCAGGCAAAGGCCATCCAAACAGCGATCGCTGAGCGCTGGCAACGCGACAATCCATGGACTTGGCAGAGAAAACACCTTGCGTGTTTTTTGAATCACCACCTAAACCAGCACACTCAATCGACGCGCTATTACTATTCGCTGACCATGCAATTACTCACTCATTGCTTAGGAAAATCCTGGCAGTTCAACCGCTAGACGAAGATCAGAAAACGGCCAAAAGCAGCCAGCCAAATACGTTTAGGAAATTATGGGCGATTCAGACTGGCCGTTGCCAAGCGGGGGGGAAAATGACAATAACAGCGGCAGCACCTGTGCAGAAACGACATGAGCTCTCATGCTGGACAACCTGAACACGGGGTAATAACGTGCGAAATCGCATTTCACCATCGACGGCAATTGCCAAGGAAAGCTAATGAGTTATGGGATTTTCGGTGCACCGGTGAAACACAAAGTATTCGTCAGTTACCATCACCACGGTGATCAGGCCTACTACAACGCTTTTTCAAACGCGTTTCACGATACTTACGACGTTATTTACGACAACTCCCTTGAACGCAGCATCGATAGCGATGACGTCAATTACGTGATGCGCCGTATTCGGGAAAATCATATCACCGGCACCTCTTGTACAATTGTGCTCGTTGGGGCAGAAAGCCCAAAGCGGAAGTACATCGATTGGGAAATCGCGGCAACGCTGGAAAAACAACACGCCCTTATTGGTGTGCGTTTGCCGACCGCTCGAATGACTGCGGACAATCAGCATGTCATTGTCCCTGATCGGCTTCACGACAATATCCAGTCCGGCTTCGCATCGTGGCTTACATGGGCACAGATTACGGCCAGCACGGCGAATCTGGAGGGCTACATTGCCGAGGCAAAAAACCGAAGTCTTACGCTCATCGATAACACTCGAGCGCGCCGTGTTCGCAATGGGTGAGTTCAAATGACTGAATCGACCCGTCCTTTCCTGGTGGTGTATGTCGTCTGGCACCCGACTTTTGCCGACGGCCCCGTCATTGCTGAGATCCTTCGAAAACATTTTCGTCGAAAGCTGTACGAGAATATCGCGGGAGGTACTGGGCTCAGCGTTATTTACCGATACGTTGTGGCACCGGAATCCAGCCAACCTCTGCCGATTGACCTCACGGATTCGAACACTGCGGCCATTGTAGTCCTTACAGACAACAACCTCGTGGGCGATGTTGCTTGGACCGATTATGTCCAAGAACTCTGTAATCGTACTGAGGCAGCGGGATTAGGAACGAGGGTCTTTCCCGTCGAAATTGATAACGGTGTGCTAGTGCGCCTAGGAACTGATGAACAAGCGTTGCTTTGGGCGCGCTGGGAGGGGGAACTTGCCGAACGTGGCCGTCGATTGACTGCTGCATTGACATACGCATTTTGCCGTTTGTTACGGCATTACCTGGAGCACCTCACCCGTCCCGAAGAGGAAGAGGAGGCACTTGAGGCCTACCTAAAGAAGGTACAAATATTCCTTAGCCATTCAAAACACGACCAGCATGGCGAGAAGATTGCCCAAAACATCCGCAGCAGGCTCTACAACACACCAGGAATGGACAGCTTCTTCGATGTCTACGACATTCCAGCAGGCCTTCATTTTCAGAAAGTACTGCTCCACAAGGTACGCGTGAGCGCGATGGTCGCCATCCACACTGATTCGTACTCGTCACGTGAATGGTGTCGCAAAGAAATTATTGAGGCAAAGCGCTGGCACGTACCTCTTGTTGTAGCCAATAGCATTAGCGACATCGACGAGCGCGGCTTCCCCTATATGGGCAACGTCCCGATGGTCCGGCTGGAACCAGGCGGTGCCGATCGCATTGACTTCGTAATTGCCCGGCTACTTGACGAGGTTCTGAAAAACTTCCTATGGCGTTGCCGTATTGCGCTTGAGCTAGCGGACGAACACCTCGATCCCGCAGTCATTTTCGTGCCCAGACCACCAGAGCTTATTTCACTTGCGAGCCTGCCATCCGAGGCGGATGTAACAAATCCGATGATTGTTTATCCGGATCCACCACTCAGTGCAGAAGAAGAGCGGCTGTTCGCAGAGATATCTCCACGGGTTCAGCTACGAAGCCTGACGGAATGGAAGGCGGGGGCTGTGCGATGAGCTACCAAGAGGTTCTTGGGCAGAAGACCATTGCGATCTCCGTTTCGGAAAGCCCGGACATGCCCGCCTTAGGCCTTGGTGACGAACATCTGCGAGATGCCATGGCCGAAATAGCTCGTCATTTGCTCGCGCTCGGGGCGAGGCTAATCTATGGAGGGGATCTACGACAGCATGGATTCAGCGACCTACTATTCGAACTTGTTGCCCGGCATCGTCGAGACGCTGACGAGGGTGATAGCCGTACCGGAGTCACGAACTATCTCGCTTGGCCAGTCCACATCCTGCAACCAGTTGCCGAACTGGAAACGCAGATCGCTGAAGTTGAAGATTCTGCTGAACTCGTTTGCCTTCGAATTGACGGTAGCGAGCTACCCATTGAGGAGCGTCGCGGCCTTCCGTCTCAAGTACCCACAGAGCAAGAGTGGGCAAATGGGCTTACGTCTATGCGTATCACCATGATGTCGGATTCCGACGCAAGAATCGTTGTTGGTGGTCGGGTAGAGGACTACCAGGGGACCATGCCGGGTATTGCCGAAGAGGCGCTTCTTTCGTTGAAGGCTGGCAAGGCGATTTTCCTGATTGGTGGTTTTGGAGGGTGCACTCGCGATATCGCCGAGACCTTAGGTCTAATACAACCTCGCCCCACATCCAATCCGACATGGGCTCATCGCCGAGAGTTCGCAGCGTTCACTGCTGCGAACCTTAACAACGGATTGACCGACGAGGAAAATGCAACGCTCGCATATACCCCGCACATCGACCAAGCAATAACACTCATCCTGCGAGGGATGATGCAATTGGTCAAAACAGAAGGTTCAGAGATTGCAACCTAGAGCGCAACTGAACCGGCGCGCTTTAGCTGTCTACGAGTCGAACCTTCATTGTCGACTGCGGTTCGTCGATCATTGAGGCGTGACGTTTAAAGCGTCATGAGTACCCCGCCATATGGCCCCAGAGCAAAGCACTTGAAGCATGCCGCTGAGCATCAAGCGATCATCCATCTCGGAAACCTGGGCTCTCATTTCGATATGGAAGGTGCATCACCAAATCACCACCACTTTTGTAAAACAAGCTGCGATCACAGGAAACTGTTCTAGCTTCCTGTGAGGGAAGCCTGGATAGAAAATCATTACCGGCTCGCTGCATTGAATACTAGCTAGTCAATGAGATTTGTTAAATCGGAGTAACTTGGATAGACCTAAATCTCTCCAGCTCTTCTTTTGTAGGTTTTTTTCTGTTTGGGCGACATAGCTAAATATGCGTCTAAAATAGTCGGTGATATTGATAAGCTGATTTTTACCGTTATCGTTCCCCATTTTGCGTGACTTGACTAAAACCTCCGTGCTCGCACCTGTCTTGGCGTCTGAGAATGTAAAACTTTTGGTTTGAGGTGCAGGGCTGTCGAGAATCAAAAACATTTCACTCTCTGCTTTTTCAGCGAAATCCAACAACATAATTGCATTTGTTGTACGCCCCATCCAACCCACACCTGCATCTACGTAGCGCATTTGACGGCGGGTAGATATCTCGTTATATATGCATTGAATTTCAGTGATAAACGACATTTCCAAGTGTTCCGAACTTTGCATCAAATAATAATTAACAAAGTATTTTCCATTCAGGACGCCGTAATCACAAGACCAATCTAAGAAACCTTCAGCATCCTCCAATCGACTTTGGTCGGGATTCGAGTGTTGGGCTACAGATTCAAGAAGCGCATACATTCCCGAGTCGAAGTCAGCTCTAAAGTCCGCATGTAGTTTGTCGCGCAAAAATAAGGGTATCTTGCAATCATCTAAAAGAACAGGAATCGTTACTACACGCTTCTCATCGAGCTCCCTAAACAAACCTGCCGTTAGTTCTCTTTTGCACCATTCTGACTCAACTGATGCTTTAGACAAAATTATCAAAAGAGCACTTGCCCCCTCGATTGCTTCTTGAACTCTGCTAATTATCGAATCG
>NZ_QAIU01000482.1:1771-2497 GCF_003061205.1 Pseudomonas sp. HMWF006 | reverse complement strand
GCGATGCTGGGGATGGCATTGATTGTCCTCGGAGTGGTGGTCATCCAGCTGTTCTCCAAGACCGCCGGGCATTGACCTGCACTGCACACCTCCCCTGTGGGGCGGGCCTGCTCGCTCCCACAGTGCTTTTGCGCCACGGCTGTTGATCATCGACAAATCCCCCTCTTTCCCGAGTCTGTATACTGCGCCCTCGTCTTGAACACTGAGGTCGTTGCATGCCATCCGTTATTTCCACCGACGTTCTGATTGTCGGCGCTGGTGTCGCCGGCCTCTGGCTGAACGCGCGTCTGCGCCGTCAGGGGTTTTCGACCGTGCTGGTGGAAAGCGCCAGCCTCGGCGGCGGGCAGACAGTGAAGTCGCAGGGCATCATCCACGGCGGCGCCAAGTACGCGTTGCACGGCGCCCTGACCGGCGCCTCCGAAGCCATCGCCGACATGCCGCGCCGCTGGCGTGAAGCCCTCGCCGGCCATGGCGAGCTGGACCTGTCCGGCGTGCGCCTGCTGTCCGAGGCTCATTACCTGTGGTCACCCGGCACCCTGGCCGGCAACCTCACCAGTTTCTTCGCCAGCAAGGCCGTGCGTGGCCGGGTCGATCAGGTCAAGGGCGAGCAATTGCCGCCGGCCCTGCAAGACAAGCGCTTCAAGGGCAAGGTCTACCGCCTCGCCGAACTGGTGGTGGATGTGCCGAGCCTGATTGCGCGCCTGGCCGATCTGGCCGGTGACGGCC
>NZ_QAIU01000482.1:0-1761 GCF_003061205.1 Pseudomonas sp. HMWF006 | reverse complement strand
GCGGGAGTGCTGGTCGGTCTGCAGGTCGACGGCCGCGAGATCCGCGCCCAGCGCATCGTCCTCAGCGCTGGCGCCGGTACCGCGCAACTGCTTGAGGCCCTGGGCCTGAGCCAGCCGGCCATGCAGCGCCGGCCGCTGCACATGATCATCGCCAAAGGCCCGGGGCTGAAACCGCTCTACGCCCATTGCCTGGGCGGCGGCACCAAGCCGCGCATCACCGTGACCACCCACCCGGCCGCTGACGGTCAGTGGGTCTGGTACATGGGCGGCGACATCGCCGAAAGCGAAGGTGTCGCCCGCGAGCCCGCCGAGCAGATCGCCACCGCGCAAAAGGAAATCGCGCAATTGCTACCGTGGATCGACCTCGGCACCACGCAATGGGCGACGCTGCGGGTCGACCGTGCCGAGCCGCTGCAAACCGGCCTGACACGTCCGGATAACGCGTTCCTCGCCGACGAGGGCCGCTTGCTGGTGGGCTGGCCGACGAAACTGGCACTGGCACCGGACTTTGCCGACCGCGTGATCGCCTCCTTGCAGCGCGACGGCATCCAGCCACATGCCACCGAACCCCTACCGGCACTGCCGAAACCACCGATGGGCATTGCTGCCTGGGAGCAACTGCTGCCATGAGTATCGCGACTCTGCATGATCTCCATCGCCCATTGGGCAGCACCGGCCTGACGGTTTCGCCGCTGGGCCTGGGCACGGTGAAACTGGGCCGCGACCAAGGCGTGAAATACCCCAACGGGTTCCAGATTCCCGATGACGAGGCTGCGCGCATGCTGCTCAGGCAGGCACGCGAGCTGGGCATCAACCTGATCGACACCGCGCCGGCTTACGGCCGCAGCGAAGAACGCCTCGGCCCGCTGCTGCGTGGCCAGCGCGAGGACTGGGTGATCGTCAGCAAGGTCGGCGAGGAATTTGCCGACGGCCTGTCGCGCCACGACTTCAGCGCGGCGCACACGCGAAGGTCAGTGGAACGCAGCCTGCAACGTCTGGAAACGGATTCTATCGACCTGGTCCTGGTGCACTCTGACGGCAATGACATGGCCATCCTCGAACACGAAGAGGTCTACGCCACGCTGGCGGCGCTCAAGGCCGAGGGCAAGATTCGCGGCTTCGGCTTCTCCGGCAAAACCGTCGAAGGCGGGCTCAAGGCGCTGGAGCAAGGGGACTGCGCGATGGTCACCTACAATCTGAACGAACAGAACGAGAAGGCAGTCATTGACTATGCTGCTGCCCACGGCAAAGCCATTCTGGTGAAGAAAGCCCTGGCCAGCGGCCACGTGTGCCTGAGCCCGGGAGTGGATCCGGTGCGTGCCAGCTTCGAGTTGCTGTTTGCGAAGCCTGGCGTGGCCAGTGCTATTGTCGGAACGATCAATCCGCTGCACCTCGCCCATAACGTTGCGACCGTTGCCCGGGTCCTTCGTGGTCACTGACGCCGCTTCGCGGCCTTAAGCAGGAGCCGATATGCCGCGCACGCTCATCAGAAAGAACCCGAGCAACTTCAAGACCCTGCCCCTGTTCGTCGAAGCCACGTCCGACGGCTTGGCCTATCAGAGCGTCGGCATGCCGCTGAACTTCGCCCAGACGTTGCAGCGACGCAAACCGGTGAGTGTCGCCGACACCGAACGCTTCTCGCTGGAGCTGGCCAATCTCGGGGTCTCGGTGCGCCTGACCCTGCACTGGCAGAATCGCGATTACTGGGTGCTGGTGCGCCAGCGGCGGCAGGATCGCGGCGACGTGGTACTGAAACTGATT
>NZ_QAIU01000043.1:27126-34827 GCF_003061205.1 Pseudomonas sp. HMWF006 | reverse complement strand
CCGGGGCATCCGATTGCCGGTTCCGAGCAGAGCGGGGTGGAAGCTTCCAACGCTGAACTGTTCCGTCGGCACAAGGTGATCCTGACACCGCTTGAGCAAACCGATCCGGCGGCGCTGGCGGTGGTCGATCGCTTGTGGCGCGAATTGGGCGCTGACGTCGAGCACATGCAGGTCGAGCGTCACGATGAAGTGTTGGCTGCGACCAGCCATCTGCCGCACCTGCTGGCCTTCGGTCTGGTCGATTCGTTGGCCAAGCGCAATGAAAATCTTGAGATCTTCCGTTACGCTGCGGGCGGTTTCCGCGATTTCACAAGAATCGCCGGAAGCGACCCGGTGATGTGGCACGACATCTTCCTTGCCAATCGCGAGGCTGTCCTGCGCACACTCGATACATTTCGCAGCGACCTCGACGCCTTGCGCGACGCGGTCGATGCAGGGGATGGGCACCAATTGTTGGGCGTCTTCACGCGCGCCCGGGTTGCCCGCGAGCATTTCAGTAAAATCCTGGCCCGCAGGGCCTATGTGGACGCTATGAATTCCAACGATCTGATCTTCCTGGCTCAACCTGGTGGCCGCCTTTCCGGTCGGATTCGCGTACCGGGTGACAAATCGATTTCCCACCGCTCGATCATGCTCGGCTCCTTGGCTGAAGGCGTGACTGAAGTGGAAGGTTTCCTCGAGGGCGAAGACGCCCTGGCGACCTTGCAGGCTTTCCGCGATATGGGTGTGGTCATCGAAGGCCCGCACCACGGCCGCGTGACCATTCACGGTGTCGGCCTGCACGGCCTGAAACCGGCACCGGGCCCGATCTATCTGGGCAACTCCGGTACGTCGATGCGCCTGCTGTCCGGCCTGCTGGCCGCGCAGGACTTCGACAGCACCCTGACCGGCGATGCGTCGCTGTCCAAGCGTCCGATGAATCGCGTGGCCAATCCACTGCGTGAAATGGGCGCCGTGATCGAAACCGCTGCCGAAGGTCGTCCGCCGATGACCATTCGCGGTGGTCACAAGCTCAAGGGGCTGACCTACACCATGCCGATGGCCAGCGCCCAGGTGAAATCCTGCCTGCTGCTCGCCGGCCTGTACGCGGAAGGCAAAACGACCGTTACCGAGCCTGCGCCAACCCGCGATCACACCGAGCGCATGCTGCGTGGTTTCGGCTACCCGGTCAGCGTTGAAGGTGCGACGGCTTCGGTTGAGTCTGGTGGCAAGTTGACTGCGACCCACATTGAAGTGCCGGGTGACATCTCGTCGTCGGCGTTCTTCCTGGTGGCAGCGTCGATCGCCGAAGGTTCGGAACTGGTGCTTGAACACGTCGGCATCAACCCGACTCGTACCGGTGTTATCGACATCCTGCGCCTGATGGGTGCGGACATCACTCTGGAAAACCAGCGTGAAGTCGGCGGCGAGCCTGTGGCTGACCTGCGCGTGCGGGCAGCTAAGCTTAAAGGTATCGAGATTCCGGAAGAGTTGGTCCCGTTGGCGATCGACGAATTCCCGGTGCTGTTCGTGGCTGCTGCCTGTGCTGAAGGGCGCACCGTGCTGACCGGCGCTGAAGAGCTGCGGGTCAAGGAGTCGGATCGTATTCAAGTGATGGCGGACGGCCTGTTGGCGCTGGGCGTCAAATGCCAGCCGACTCCGGACGGCATCATCATCGACGGCGGCCAGATCGGCGGCGGCGAAGTGCATGGTCACGGCGATCACCGTATCGCAATGGCTTTCAGTGTGGCCTCCCTGCGTGCCACCGCACCGATCCGCATCCATGATTGCGCCAACGTCGCGACGTCGTTCCCCAACTTCCTCGCATTGTGCGGGCAGGTTGGCATTCGTGTGGCACAAGAGGCTCAGTCGTGAAAAACATTGCACCGGTCATCACCATTGATGGGCCAAGCGGCTCGGGCAAAGGCACCGTAGCCGGGATTCTGGCCAAGCGTCTGGGCTGGAACCTGCTGGATTCCGGTGCGCTTTACCGTTTGCTCGCCTTTGCCGCGCATAACCATGGCGTTGATCTGACCAATGAAGAGCTGCTGAAGAAACTCGCCGCTCATCTGGATGTGCAGTTCATTGCGGCGACCGAAGGTCAGTTGCAGCGAATCATTCTGGAAGGTGATGAAGTCAGCGATGTCATTCGCACCGAAAGCGTCGGTTCCGGCGCTTCGCAAGTGGCTGCATTGCCCGCCGTACGCGAGGCGCTGCTGCAGCGCCAGCGTGCTTTCCAGGAAGCGCCGGGCCTGGTGGCCGATGGTCGCGACATGGGTACGGTGGTGTTTCCCGATGCACCGCTGAAGATTTTCCTGACCGCCAGTGCCGAGGAGAGGGCGCGCCGTCGATATTTGCAGTTGAAGGGCAAAGTCGAGGGTGTTAGTCTGTCGAGTCTGCTAGATGAGATCCGTGCACGCGACGAGCGTGATACCCAGCGCGCAGTGGCCCCGCTCAAACCGGCGGCCGACGCGATACAGCTGGATTCCACGGAGTTGTCCATCGATCAGGTGCTTGAACGCATCATGAGCGAGATCGCCATTCGCGATATCGCCGGGTGACCAAGAAGGTTGCAGGGGACCAGTCATAGTCCTGCGGCGCTTCTTCTATATGAAACTAACCCACACCGTCTGGGGTGTGGAGATGGGCGTATCCTTCGCCCTCATTTACAGGAATTAAAATGAGCGAAAGCTTTGCGGAACTCTTTGAAGAAAGCCTAAAAACCCTGAACCTTCAGGCAGGCTCCATCATCACCGGTGTTATCGTTGATATCGATTACCAAGCTCGCTGGGTAACCGTTCACGCTGGCCTGAAGTCTGAAGCACTCATCCCGCTTGAGCAGTTCTACAACGACGCTGGCGATCTGACTATCAATGTCGGTGACGAAGTTCACGTTGCGCTGGACTCGGTTGAAGACGGTTTCGGTGAAACCAAGCTGTCCCGTGAAAAAGCCAAGCGCGCTGAATGCTGGATCGTTCTGGAAGCAGCCTTCGCAGCTGAGGAAGTGGTCAAGGGCGTTATCAACGGTAAGGTTAAAGGCGGCTTCACTGTCGACGTTAACGGCATCCGTGCGTTCCTGCCAGGTTCCCTGGTTGACGTCCGTCCAGTGCGCGACACCACGCACCTGGAAGGCAAAGAGCTGGAATTCAAGGTCATCAAGCTGGACCAGAAGCGCAACAACGTTGTCGTTTCCCGTCGCAGCGTCCTGGAAGCCGAGAACTCCGCCGAGCGTGAAGCTCTGCTGGAATCCCTGCAGGAAGGCCAGCAAGTCAAAGGTATCGTCAAAAACCTCACCGATTACGGCGCATTCGTCGACCTGGGTGGCGTGGACGGCCTGCTGCACATCACCGACATGGCCTGGAAGCGCATCAAGCATCCTTCCGAGATCGTCAACGTTGGTGACGAAATCGACGTTAAGGTTCTGAAATACGATCGCGAACGCAACCGTGTTTCCCTGGGCCTGAAGCAACTGGGCGAAGATCCATGGGTTGCTATCAAAGCCCGTTACCCAGAAAGCACTCGCGTTACCGCTCGTGTAACCAACCTGACTGACTACGGCTGCTTCGCTGAGCTGGAAGAAGGCGTTGAAGGTCTGGTACACGTTTCGGAAATGGACTGGACCAACAAAAACATCCACCCTTCGAAAGTCGTACAAGTCGGCGACGAAGTGGAAGTCATGGTTCTGGACATCGACGAAGAGCGTCGTCGTATCTCCCTGGGCATCAAGCAGTGCAAGTCGAACCCGTGGGAAGACTTCTCTGGCCAGTTCAACAAGGGCGACAAGATCTCCGGCACCATCAAGTCGATCACCGATTTCGGTATCTTCATTGGTCTGGACGGCGGCATCGACGGTCTGGTTCACCTGTCCGACATCTCCTGGAACGAAGTGGGCGAAGAAGCCGTACGTCGTTTCAAGAAGGGCGACGAGCTGGACACCGTTATCCTGTCGGTTGACCCAGAGCGCGAGCGCATCTCCCTGGGCATCAAGCAACTGGAAAGCGATCCGTTCTCCGAGTACGTCTCGGTTAACGACAAAGGCGCAATCGTTACTGGCACCGTGAAAGAAGTTGACGCCAAAGGCGCCATCATCGTTCTGGCCGACGATATCGAAGCGACTCTGAAAGCCTCCGAAATCAGCCGTGACCGCGTTGAAGACGCGCGCAACGTTCTGAAAGAAGGCCAGCAAGTAGAAGCCAAGATCATCAGCGTTGATCGTAAGAGCCGTGTAATTCAGCTGTCGATCAAATCGAAAGACGATGCTGAAGAGAAAGAAGCTATCCAGAGCCTGAACTCCGTTCAGGAAGCTCCAGCCGATACCACTATGGCTGCTCTGCTGAAGCAAGCAATGGCCAAACAGAACTAAGTTCTGCTTGATCATGAAAAAGGGCGACTTCGGTCGCCCTTTTTTGTGCCTGCGATTTACCGATTTTTGCCGTCCTTTTTTATGAGTGTGCTTGTAGGTGAAACCAAATCATTTACCTGATGGTCTGTTTCTTTAATCGGATCAATCGCCTATTCACGACTAAGCTAGGTCTTAAGCGTGTAGTCGTCGGGCTTCGCCTGGCATAAGGAAGTGAATGAACAAGTTTATCGTCCTCTTGGCTGCTGTGGTTCTAGCGGGCTGTACCACCAGCGCCAAGACCCATGCGGTGCGAGGTGTCAGTGGCATAGAGATAGACTGCTCCGGATTGGGCTCTGGCTGGGACAAGTGTCAGCGGCGTGCGGCGAAGGAGTGCAAGGGGGCTGGATACAAGGTGATCACGCGATCTGACGATGCCAGGGATGAGGAGGAGTTTCCTTTTGGCTTCAACCCGGCAGGCTACGTCACCCGCACGATGCTGGTGATATGCCGGTAGAGCGTGTTTGCGGGTTTGATGCCCTGAAAACGGGCGTTTCGGCGCCGAGGAAGATATGTCAATCCCTGGGCTGTTCAAAATCTTCCGGGCGTGCTAAAACCTTTCAAGCGCTGATCTAGCTGCTTGAAAAAGAAGGGAAAAATATGACGAAGTCGGAGTTGATCGAACGAATTGTCACCCATCAAGGGCTACTCTCATCCAAGGATGTGGAGCTGGCCATCAAGACCATGCTTGAACAAATGTCCCAATGTCTGGCGACCGGTGATCGTATCGAGATCCGTGGGTTTGGCAGCTTCTCATTGCACTATCGTGCCCCGCGCGTAGGCCGCAATCCAAAAACCGGCCAGTCGGTCAGCCTTGACGGCAAATTCGTTCCGCATTTCAAGCCGGGTAAAGAGCTGCGTGATCGGGTGAATGAGGAAGAGGAGGAGGGGGTTTGATCTTCGCTATTTTTCAAGGGGGCGCTGATGCGTAACCTCAAGCGCATACTTCTTGGCGTTTTTATTCTTTTACTGATTTTGGTGATTCTGGCGTTTGTTCTCGAGAATCAGCAGTCGGTTTCGTTATTGTTTCTGGGTTTGTCTGGGCCTCAGTTGCCGATTTCGTTGATCGTGGTTTTGGCTTTGCTTGTCGGGATGCTGATCGGGCCGGTGTTAGGCTGGTTTTTGGGGCGCTCATCAAGAGTCGCGAGTAGAAACAGAGCTGCGCGCAAGCATTTGACAGAGTGAAAGCCTCATATGCTTGCTTCCAGGCTTAGCTATATCCAATAGTAAAACGCCTATGAAGCTGTAAAATGCGATCCTCTTTTGGTTGTGAGGTTTTCACATCCATTTAGACTGAATTTGATAAAAGCTACGATTGGTAGCTTTTGCATTCGTGGATTGGACAGCGCTCCCGAATCGCTGTCAGCAGCTCAAAGGCATGGTACCGCGTGAAAATTCTAGTAACCGGCGGCGCCGGGTTTATCGGCTCAGCAGTTATCCGTCACATCATTTCCAATACCGGCGATTCTGTCGTTAACGTCGATAAGCTGACCTATGCCGGCAATCTGGAGTCTCTGGCTGATGTGAGTCAGAGCTCGCGCTATGCATTTGAGCGCGTAGACATTTGTGATCGCGGTCAGATGGATCGAGTTTTGCGTGAGCACCAGCCTGACGCGATCATGCATTTGGCGGCAGAGTCGCACGTTGACCGCTCCATATCGGGTCCGTCGGAATTCATCCAGACCAACATCATTGGCACCTACACGCTTCTGGAATCAGCGCGTCATTACTGGAGCGGCCTGGAGCAAGGTCGTAAAGCCGTTTTTCGCTTTCATCATATCTCTACTGATGAAGTGTACGGCGATCTGGAAGGGCCTGAAGATCTGTTTACCGAAACCACCCCCTACCAGCCAAGTTCGCCTTACTCTGCCAGCAAGGCTAGCTCCGATCACCTGGTTCGCGCGTGGTCTCGCACCTATGGTCTGCCGACCCTGGTTACCAATTGTTCGAACAACTATGGTCCGTACCATTTCCCCGAAAAGCTGATTCCGCTGATCATCCTCAATGCACTGGAGGGCAAGCCTCTGCCTGTGTATGGCAAAGGTGATCAGGTCCGTGACTGGCTTTACGTCGAGGATCACGCCCGCGCGCTCTACAAAGTCGTCAGCGATGGCGTCATTGGCGAGACTTACAACATTGGTGGCCACAACGAGAAACAAAATATCGAAGTAGTGCATGCTCTCTGCGCGCTGCTTGATGAGTTGCGCCCGGCTTCGCCTCATCGCCCCCATGCGAGTCTGATCACTTACGTGCAGGACCGCCCCGGTCATGATCAGCGCTACGCGATTGATGCAAGCAAGATACAGCAAGAGCTCGGTTGGTCGCCGGAAGAGACGTTTGATAGCGGTATCCGCAAAACCGTGGAGTGGTACCTGAACAATACTGAATGGGTCGCGCATGTGAAGAGCGGCAGCTATCAGCAGTGGATTGATCAAAACTACGCAGATCGTACGGGCAAGGCATGAAAATCCTTCTTCTGGGAAGAAACGGCCAGGTCGGTTGGGAGTTGCAGCGATCTCTTGCGCCCCTCGGTGAGTTGGTGGCACTGGATCGTCAAGTAACCGATGGCCTGTGCGGTGACCTGAGCAATATTGATGGGTTACGGGCAACTCTCCGCGCAATCAGGCCAGATATCGTTGTCAATGGGGCTGCTTACACCGCAGTCGACAAGGCCGAGGCCGAGACTGAGCTGGCGGATCTTGTAAACGCCCATGCTGTTGGAGTATTGGCGCAAGAGGTGAAAGCGCTTGGCGGGTGGCTGGTTCATTACTCGACAGACTATGTTTTCGATGGGCATGGATCTGCACCATGGCGGGAGAGTGACGCCGTGGCTCCGGTGAATCACTACGGTGCCAGCAAGCTTGCGGGAGAGCGATTTATCATCGAATCCGGCTGCAAGCATCTTATCTTTCGCACAAGCTGGGTGTATGGCGCTCGTGGCAATAATTTCGCCAAAACCATGTTGCGTCTGGCAAAAGAGCGCGAAAGTCTGAGTGTCATCGCTGATCAGATGGGTGCGCCAACCGGTGCAGACCTGATTGCGGACATCAGTGCCTTGACCCTACGACAGGTTTTCCTGCGTCCTGAGTTGTCAGGTCTTTATCACCTGGCGGCCGCAGGCGAGGTCTCTTGGCATGGATATGCAACTCACGTGATCGACTTCGCCAAAGCCCTTGGGGAAGACCTCTGTGTGAAGAGTATCAATGCGATCGAGACGTCTGCCTATCCAACGCCAGCCTGTCGCCCACTGAACTCCCGGTTGAATACAGAAAAGCTGCGCGACAATTTTTCTTTGCACCTGCCGGATTGGCGCAGTGGTGTAA
>NZ_QAIU01000043.1:0-27116 GCF_003061205.1 Pseudomonas sp. HMWF006 | reverse complement strand
ATCTACGACAAGCCGATGATCTTCTATCCCTTGTCTGTGCTGATGTTGGCGGGGATGCGCGAAATTCTGATTATTTCCACGCCTGAAGATTTGCCGTGCTTCCAAAAGCTGTTGGGTGACGGTAGCCAATATGGCATCAAGCTGTGTTATGCCGAGCAGCCGAGCCCGGACGGGCTGGCTCAGGCTTTCATTATCGGTGAGGAGTTTATTGGTGATGATCCTTGCTGTCTGATCCTGGGAGACAATATTTTCTACGGTCAGCACTTCTCGGACAATTTGCGTTCCGCCTGTCTGCGAGAGCATGGTGCCACGATCTTCGGGTATCACGTTTCTGATCCCGAGCGCTTTGGTGTGGTTGAGTTTGACGCTAATGGATCTGCATTGAGTATCGAGGAAAAGCCGATAGTGCCCAAGTCCAGCTACGCTGTGACAGGTCTCTATTTCTACGATAATCAGGTTGTCGAAATTGCCAAGAAGATCAAGCCGTCCGCGCGCGGCGAGCTCGAAATTACCGATGTCAATCTGGCCTATCTCGAGCAAAAATCCCTTAAGGTCGAAATGCTCGGCCGCGGCTTCGCATGGCTTGATACCGGTACGCATGATTCGCTGCTAGAGGCCAGTCACTTCGTGCATACCATCGAAAAGCGCCAAGGCTTGAAGGTCGCCTGCCTTGAGGAGATTGCTTACAGTAATGGCTGGATTGACATGGCGAAACTGCGAGCTCAAGCCGAGCGCTTGAAAAAAACCGGCTATGGGCAGTACCTGGAGAAGCTTCTGGATTCCGCAGTGCGCGAGGGCTGAGATTGTTGGCGCAGTAGCCATTACTCTTAGAGATTGGAATGTGGTTGCGCTGAGTCGGCTTGATATTGGTTTGATATCGATCTTGTTCGAATGCTTTCAATTTTAAAAACGTTTTTTGTGCCTTCCGCCGGGAGGGAGTTATTAATGTCCAGGCACAAGCTGTAGAATGACCAGTAATCTTACCGGTTCTTGCGGCTCGCGGTTGTGGGTGGGCAGCTTCGCCTCATTGGGTACGCCTCATAAAAGAAGCCCTGCCCCAATCGTTGATCGGCAAGGATCCGGGTGTTGCGTATGGATTTGGATTTAGGCCGAGCGGCTGTTTTTTCTTGCGGCTTGGGGCAAGTATTTGCGTCAGTCAGGACGCATAAATGACCGGAAATATAACTGAACCCGTTTCTGGAATTATCCACTGGATAGGGGGCTAAGGATTGAGAGCATGGAACTGATTCCCGTAATTTTGTCTGGCGGAGTGGGCAGCCGGTTGTGGCCCGTCTCTCGTGAAGCCCATCCAAAGCCGTTCATGGAGCTGCCAGGTGGTCAGAATCTGATTCAGAAGACCTTTTTGCGTGCCTCGCGCCTGGAAGGTGTTGTGGAGATTCTCACGGTGACCAACCGTGAACTCCTGTTCAAGACTGAAGATGAGTACGGCGCGGTCAATACAGCCAAGCATTCTCAAGGTTTTATTCTGGAGCCTTTTGGGCGCAACACAGCCGCTGCTGTTGCTGCCGCTGCGCTTCAGCTGGAAGCTATGCATGGTCCTGACGCCCATATGTTGGTGCTTGCGGCGGACCACCTGATAAAAGACGAAAAAGCCTTTGCTGCGGCCGTTGCCGACGCCATGTCACTGGCTTCTCAAGGATGGCTGGTCACCTTCGGCATTCAGCCCACTTATCCTGAAACGGGCTTCGGTTACATTGAAGCGCAGAAAGATGCCCCTCTGAAGGGCGGGTTGAAAGTCGCTCGCTTTGTCGAAAAACCGAATCTTGAAACTGCCCAGGGTTACGTCGATGCCGGCAACTACTTCTGGAACTCAGGCATGTTCTGTTTCCGGGTTGGCACCGTGCTGGAAGAGCTCCGCCTGCACGCGCCGGTGGTAGTGGAAGCTGTTGTCAAGACTATCGAAAGCTCGCGTCTCACTTCGTCTGATAAATACCGTTGCTTGGCACTCGACGCCGACGCGTTCGCAGAGGTTCCAGACATTTCCATCGATTACGCATTGATGGAACGCTCCTCCAAAGTAGCGACTATTCCTTGCGATATTGGCTGGAGCGACATTGGCTCCTGGAACGCTGTCAGTGAACTGACTGAGGCCGATGAGAACGGCAACCGCTTTGAAGGCGAGGTGTTGTCTCACAATTCGCGCAACAACTACGTCAACAGCGAAGGTCGTCTTACCGCACTGGTGGGTGTGGAAGATTTGCTGGTGATCGACACCCCGGATGCGGTGATGATCGCCCACAAAGATCACGCTCAGGATGTCAAGCACATCGTCAATCAACTCAAGGCGGCTAGTCACACAGTTCATTTGCTACACCGCACCGTGCATCGCCCTTGGGGTACTTACACGACGCTGGAAAACGGTGAGCGCTTCAAGATCAAGCGCATTGTGGTGAAGCCAAAAGCTTCGCTGTCTTTACAGATGCACCACCACAGAAGCGAGCACTGGATTGTTGTCAGCGGGATGGCTGTGGTCGTCAACGACCAGCAGGAATTGATGCTGAACACCAATGAATCCACCTTTATTCGCGCCGGCCACCAGCATCGGTTGATGAACCCCGGTGTGATAGATCTAGTGCTCATTGAAGTGCAGAGTGGCGATTATCTCGGTGAGGACGATATCGTCCGTTTCGAAGATAAATACGGGCGCGTAGACAAGTAACCGCGCCTTCGCAGTCACAAACCTGGTCGGTGACGTCTGAACCGATCAGGTTTACTTGCACTGGCCTGGCGCCGGCGCACTTCCATTCTGGCAAGAGAAGTGGAGTCACACCTTCCTCGCCTCCACATACCTCAGCAAGAGAGCGGTATGCACACCCCTATCAAAACCCAGTGTTTCAAAGCCTATGACATTCGTGGCCAAGTTCCGGCTGACCTCAATGACGATGTCGCCTACAGGATAGGCCGGGCCATAGTTGCCGAGTTACAGGGCAAAAATATTGTGCTGGGGCGAGACATGAGGCTCGAAAGCCCGATGCTGGCCGAGGCAATGACAAGAGGTTTGTGTGAAGCGGGTGCAAATGTGATCGACATCGGTTTGTGTGGTACCGAAGAGGTTTACTTTGCTACGAGCGCATTCAAGGCTGATGGCGGAGTCATGATTACCGCGAGTCATAATCCCAAGGGTTACAACGGGATGAAACTGGTGAAGTCCGAATCACGCCCAATCAGTGGTGATACGGGGCTCAATGCAATTCGTGACAGAGTGGAAAGTGGCGATCTTGGGCCGCTGGCTAATTCCAGGGGGGAAGTCCGCTTAGAGCTAGATAAGACCCGCTATATCGAGCATCTACTCAGCTACGTAAACGTGGCCAGTCTTAAACCACTGAAGATCCTCGCAGATCCGGGCAATGGCGCTGCTGGCCCAGTGCTGCAGGAGTTGATCGGCAAGTTGCCTTTTGAATGGGTCATCATCAATGCAGAGCCTGACGGAAACTTCCCTAATGGCGTACCAAATCCGCTGCTCCCAGAAAATCGCGATCTCACTCAGCAAGCGTTACAGGCAAACGGTTGTGATCTGGGGCTGGCATGGGATGGTGATTTCGATCGTTGTTTCTTTTTTGACGAAACAGGTCGCTTTATCGAGGGGTACTACCTCGTAGGGCTGTTAGCCGAGATGTTGCTCAAGCAGCACCCAGGTAGCAAGATCATTCATGACCCGCGCTTGACGTGGAACACGATCGATCAAGTGGAGGAGGCCGGCGGCGTCGCGGTGTTATGCAAAACCGGGCACGCATTCATCAAAGAGCGTATGCGTCTTGAAGATGCAATTTATGGCGGTGAAATGAGTGCGCACCATTACTTCCGTGATTTTGCATATTGCGACAGTGGAATGATCCCGTGGCTCTTGATTACGGCGTTGATGTCGACGACGGGCAAGACTCTTGCGCAGCTGGTGGACGAGCGAATAGAAGCGTACCCGTGCACAGGCGAGATTAATTACCGTGTTGAAGATGTTTCCGCTACGTTGCAGAAGGTGTTGGATCATTATTTGCCTCAAAATCCACACATCGACAGGACAGATGGCATCAGCGTCTCCTTCGCGGACTGGCGATTCAATTTGCGGGGATCGAACACTGAACCTTTGTTGCGGTTGAACGTGGAGGCAAGAGTGGGTGAGGGGATGATCTGGGACCGCTTGAAAGAGATCGAGTCACTGATTAATGGTGTTTAAGTAGTTATGTTTTCGATGTCGCATGCATCACTGCGGCAGTTTCAGCTAAGCATCGGTGCAGTACCATGGTGGTTTGCGAAATATTGATACTATAGGTTTATATTTTGAAGACGGTTTTATTGCTAAGTACATATCCCATTGCCATTCCGCGACATGGCGGACAGGTAAGGGTCGCAAATATCGCCAAAACCTTTAGCGTCAATGGTTGGAGCGTTGTTCATGTGGCGGTTTACGAGCCTGAGGGATACCCGCCAGCCGTGCTGGGCAAGAATGACGTAGAGTTTTCGCCAGGATCTGACTTCAGGAAATACAAGGGCAAAATGGTGCCTTTGATTAATGACCTGCTCTCCGGCGAATACGCAAGCTCTGAGAAGGGTGGCTTTCCATCGATACTGAAAAAGCTGCCCCCCGTTATTGATGCGATCCATGTGGAACAGCCTTGGTTGTGGCCTTTGGTTCTTAAAATTAAAAAAATGCCGCAGTATGCAAATGCGTGTCTGATCTATGGTTCTCAAAACATAGAATCGCCATTAAAAAAAGAGATTCTGGACAGTTATCAAGTAAAAGGTGCTGAGGAAGTAATCTCGGATATCGACAATCTGGAGCGTAAGGCGGCCAAAGAAGCCGATGTCACAATCGCCGTGACTCAATCGGACTTTGATATCCTTTCCAGTTGGGGGGCAAAGAATCCGCTGTTAGCACCGAACGGGATTGCACCTTGGACTGCAAAGCAGGAAAACCTGGAATTATGGAAAGAGCGGCTTCCTAAGAGTCCTTGGATCTTATATGTAGCCAGCGCCCATCCTCCAAATTTTATGGGGTTTAATGAGTGTTTAGGCAACTCATTGGCATGTATCCCTCCCGACAGTAAGTTAGTCGTGGTAGGCAGTGTATGTGAACACTTGGAAAAAACACTTCGCAATACTCGTTGGGGCGCTTTGAACTTGTCGCGCTTGCAGTTGCTTTACATGCTTCCTGACGACGATCTCGATGCAGTGAAGACGCTGGCTCATGCGTTCCTTCTGCCGATTCCTCATGGAGGCGGTTCGAATATAAAAACGGCTGAAGCCATTTATTCCGGGAAGTACGTTATCGGTACCGAGGCCGCTTTCAGAGGTTTTGAAAAGTACCTTACTCTGCCAGAGATAACAGTAGCGCGAACCTCGACTGAATTTCACAGCGCAATCAGAGATCGCCTGTGCGGTCCAGAGAAATTTGGTCCGGAGGGTTCAGATAGAGCCAGCCGTAATTCTTTGACGTGGACTGAGAGTCTTGGTGCGATCCCTTTGGCCGCGCAGAACAACATTACACAAAAGGCACTTGAGTCATGACTACCTGGTTTGATGTTACTACCATACTAGGCTGGCATCGTCCGGCCGTTGGTATTATCCGGACTGAAGCTGAGTGCGCGGCTTATGCTTTAACGCAAATCGCCAATGGCGAGGATGTGAAATTCTGTTCGTTTAATGGCGCATCTGGGTATGTCACTGTTTCTGCTGATCAAGTTGCGTCAACGCTGAAAAGAATCTCAGGTTCACATTTGACAGCAGCAACGACAGTTTCGAACCAGGGCCAGCATAAAAAATCCGTGGAGGCCCGCCTTAAAGAGGTCGCTTTGAAGGTTACCAGTCGGTTACCTACGAAGATCAGTGGTTTGTTGTATCAATTTTTCCAGCGTCGTAGAACGGCAATTATTGAAGGGGTCATGGCTCTTCGGTATTTGCGCTCCGCCATGCTGTCATTCATGAGGCCGGCGAGTAATATTCATGTTGTCATGAAAGTAAAAACAGATCTTAATGTAGCTGAGAATTCTTTCTCGAAAGGAGATTGTTATATTTCCGTCGGTCTGGATTGGGATAATAAAGACCTAGTGTATCTCTATAAGCTCAAAAAGCTCATGGGAATGAGGGTTGTTTTGTGTTGCTATGACGTTATTCCTGTAAGGTTACCTCACCTTTGTGTTGGTGATGTGGCAGCGAAGTTTGCAAATTATTTTACAGATGTCGCTTGGTGCGCTGATAAAATTATTTGTATATCTGAATGCACGCGTAAGGATCTTCAATCGCTGCTTTCAGAGTTGGGGGCGCCTGAGCCTGTCATGTCGGTTATAAAACTCGGCTGTCATGTATCTCAGGACGTGGCTTCTGTAGTTGGGCCAGAAGTCCTTTCCTTGATGAAGAATAAGTTTATTCTTTTCGTTTCAACTATAGAGCGCAGGAAAAATCACGAGGTTTTATATCGTGCTTATACGCGCCTGATAGATAAGGGTGTCGTTGATTTGCCCCAGCTGGTTTTTGTGGGGATGTCCGGGTGGGGCGTAAACGATTTTCTTAAAGACTTGGAGCTGGATCCGAGGACAAAACCCTATATTCGTGTTTTGAATAATGTTTCTGATTCTGATCTCGTTCATTTATATAAGAACTGCCAAATGACAGCTTTTCCTTCGCTTTATGAGGGGTGGGGGCTTCCAGTGGTTGAAAGCCTGGCTGCTGGGAAATTTTGTTTGGCATCGAATGCCGCCTCGATTCCTGAGGCAGGCCAAGACTTTATTGAGTATCTGGACCCTTGGGATGTATCAGTCTGGGCTGACCGGATCGAGTGGTATGTGTCACATCCAGACGAACTCTTGTTAAAAGAAAAAAATATTCGCGAGAATTATGTAGTCACCAGTTGGAAAGACGCTGCAATCTCTGTTTTCGAAGCTATCGAGCCACCTGTGGCGCCCTTCTTGAAGGGTGTAACTGGACAAAGTGATGCTCAAGTTTTTTGAAAGAGAATAAACGATATTCGGTTTAAGAACGACTGATGTCGGCCTTTATTGGTTTGCGTATAAAGAGTTGGTAATTAAATGCAAAAGAATTCATTTTCTGTAGCTTTTCATGATGTCAGGAACTCCCTGCGGCGATATTCATTGGTCGCAATGCTGGGATGGCAGGATTTGCGGCAACGGTATAGACGATCAGCCTTGGGCCCCTTCTGGCTGACCATTAGCATGGGGGTAATGATCGGCACTATCGGTGTTGTTTTCGGCCAGATCTTCAAGGCGCCAATGGGGGAGTTTTTGCCTTTTCTGGCTGTGGGCATGATTTTGTGGACCTTTATGTCGACCGTGATCAGTGAAGGCGGTAACGGATTTATTGCTGCTGAGGGCGTCATAAAACAACTACCTATTCCGCTATTTGTGCATATTCTGAGATTGATCTGGCGAAATATTCTTATATTGGCTCACAATATCGTTATTTTTCCGTTGGTCTTGATCGCTGTAGCCAAGCCGCTCACCATGGTTGCGCTAATTAGTATTCCTGGTCTCTTGCTTCTTATATTGAACTTGACATGGATAGCCTTGGTGTTGGGGGTGCTTTGTACGCGCTACAGAGACTTGCCTCAGATTGTCACCAGCGTTCTACAGGTAGTGTTTTACCTGACCCCTATCATGTGGATGCCGAATTTACTGCCGGAAAGATCTGCGCAGTACTTTTTGAATATGAATCCGGTCTATCACCTGATGGAAATTGTCCGGGCCCCATTAGTTGGAGCGGTTCCGACATTGGTGAACTGGGAAGTTTCTATTGGTTTGGCTATTGTAGGCTGGATATTTGCGCTGTTTTTTTATGGTCGTTATAAGTCCCGCATTGCATATTGGCTCTAATGAGATATTAAAAAATGGCTTCTATAGTTTTTGATAATGTAAGCGTCGACTTTCCAGTTTATAATGCTAACGGCCGCTCGTTAAAAAAGCGCTTAATTCAGGTTGCAACGGGTGGTCAGTTAGGCTCGGACTCCCAAGGGCGAGTTGTGGTAAGAGCGCTCGATGGACTCAACTTCAGTATCGGTCACGGCGATCGTGTTGGGTTGTTGGGTCATAATGGCGCAGGTAAAAGTACCCTGCTGCGAATGCTGAGCAGCGTCTATGCTCCATCGGTAGGAACCGCCAATATTCAAGGTGATATAGGCTCTTTGATTGATATTTCTCTCGGTGTGGATCCCGAAGCGACGGGCCGAGAAAACATATATATCCGGGGAGCTTTGCTTGGTTTGAGTAAGTCCGAAATTTCGGAGCAGGTTGAAGAAATTATCGAGTTCTCGGAGCTCGGTGATTTTATCGAAATGCCAATGCGGACGTATTCCAGCGGCATGCATTTGCGCCTTGCGTTTGCAGTATCTACAATCGTGAGACCACAGATCTTGCTGATGGATGAGTGGTTGTCAGTGGGGGATGAAAGCTTTAAGCATAAAGCTGAAGTTAGAATGGCACAGCTCGTTGAGTCAACTCATATCCTGGTAATTGCCAGTCACTCGCAAGAGTTGATTAGAAATACGTGCAACCGTGCTATTTGGCTTGAGCATGGACGTATCAAGATGGATGGTACGGCGGCCGAAGTTTGTGATGCTTATTTTGGCTAATATAAACGTGCAAACTTTTTAATAGGTGAGAAAGTGTACTCTGAAAAAATTCTAATTACTGGTGCGTCAGGAGTGATCGGACAAGCGTTGCAACGCGAGCTTGATGCTGCCGGTTATACAAATATAGTAGCGATTTCTAGCAAGGATGCTGACTTGCGGGATGAGGCGCAGACTAAGGAGTTGTTCGCTAAAGTAAAGCCGACAATTGTTTATCATTTGGCTGCTTGCGTATTTGGTATCATGGGTAATTTGCAGAATAAAGCAAAGGCTTTTGTTGAGAATACTCGTATCAATACTAATGTGATTGATGCTTCTCACTTGGCGGGCGTTAGAAAAGTCGTCGCGATGGGATCCTCGGCTATTTATTCGGATAGCGTAACGTTGCCAATGTCGGAAGAGCAGGTTTGGAGCGGTCCACCGCACTACTCCGAGGCCTCCTACGCGCATAGTAAGAGAGCAATGCTTGCGCAGCTCGAAGCGTATAGCGATCAGTACGGTATGGAGTTTGCGTTCTGTATCTCGACTAACCTTTATGGGCCATTCGATAAGTTTGACGAGCAGTGGGGGCACGTCATCCCATCGCTGATTTCGAAATTTCATAAAGCTAATATGCTGGGTGAAAGTGTACCGGTTTGGGGCACAGGTAAAGCCAGACGCGACTTCTTGTTCAATGAAGATGCTGCCCGCGCGATGCGCATGATTGGTGAGCAGTTCAACGGTACTATTAATTTGGCATCTGGTGTGTCGCAGACAATTCGCGAAACCGCAGAGTGCATTCAGAAAGTATCGGGGTTTGAAGGTGACATCGTCTGGGATTCGACAAAGCCCGACGGTCAGCATTTGCGCGAATATGATATCTCGAAGCTAGAGTCACTCGGCTTCAAACCGGCACATTCCCTTGAACAAGGTCTGGATAAGACTTATCGTTGGTTCAAAGATAATATTGCTGACGTTCGTAGATGATGGGTATGTATTGATTTCTATGGACTGATTGGCGCTCGAACGTAATCACCTTGTGCAAGCGCCAGGTAACGATAGTGTTCAGATGCTGTGATGAATCGGCGACTTGACGGTGTTGGTTTTATTTTTCAAGGTGAGGGTGGCAGTTGTGACGTTTAAATCATATTCTCAGAATCTCGAAGATGTAATGTTGTGGCGTGCTTTAGGTAAATATGAAAAAGGTTTCTATATTGATGTAGGCGCCTGTGATCCTGTCGCTGATTCTGTCACAAAGGCTTTTTATGATGCGGGCTGGAGAGGCATTAATATCGAACCGATGGCGAGTGCGTATGCGCTTGTCAGCGAGCATCGTCCACGAGATATAAATCTTAATATAGCAATTGATATTGCTTCAGGTGTGAAGGAATTCTATTCCGTTGATGCGGGTAATGGTCTTTCGACATCGGTTTCCGAGTACGCGTCCGCCTACAAGGAAGAGGGTCGAATTGTAGAGTCCGTTAGTGTCGAAACCCGTACTTTGGCTGACGTATGCAATGCGTACGTGAATCAAGAGATACACTTTTTGAAGGTCGATGTTGAAGGTGGTGAAGCTTCGGTGCTGCAGAGTGCAGACTTTACTAAGTTTCGGCCTTGGATAGTTCTCGTTGAGGCAACGAAACCAAATACCCAGATTCCTTCTCATCAGGAGTGGGAGCCTCTTCTTTTAGAGGCGGGCTACAAATTTGTGTATTTTGATGGCTTGAATCGTTTTTACGTCGCGGAAGAAAAGTACAGTATTCTTTCCGACAAATTCTCAGTTCCGCCAAATTGGTTTGATGAATATGAGCGTCGCCAGAACATTGATTTGCAAGAACAGGTGGTAGTTTTGAATGGCAATTTGAGTAAATTTGAATTTCCTGAGCACGTTGATGGGGCGAGTGTTGTGGTTAAGGCTGAATTTGTATTGGATAGTTATAATCAGCTTGTATCTTCCACGGCTGAAAAGGAAGGCTCGTTGAGAGCGGAGTTGGAAAGGACGAAACTCGAACTGGAGTCGTGTTATCAGGAAATTTACGAAAGCTCTCGGCATATTGGTCATTTGACTCGCGAGCGACTCAATGCACTTAGCCGCGTTAATGCCCTTGAAAGTAAAGTATTAGTAGCCGATGAAGTGGTTGATTTGCGTCAGCGAGTCTCCACGCTGCAGTCCGACATTGACCTGATCAGGCACAGTACTTCGTGGCGCGTGATGGCTCCCGTTAGAAAGGTGATGAATATTATTCAGCGCCTTGGGGGGCGGAAATGATTGATTTTACAAATAGTAATGCGGAAGTTTGCATTATCGGCCGCACTGATTTCAGCACTGGTATCGGTGCTGTTTCGCTAGCGGCCTGCGAGCTATTGTCGCGTTTTTTTCCAGTTAGCATCTATCCGACTAACTCCGGTATCGTGGGTGACGAGAATATTCGTCTGCCCAACGGTAAAGAAATACCGGTGTGCAGAAACATCTCCGCTCCCAAAGTGTTTTTTTATACCGACGTGTTATGGAATGGTGAGCACGATTTAAACTATACGATCGTTCCAAAGCACGGTTTGCGTATAGCTCACATTGCCTATGATTCTGATGAGTTCCCTGCAAAATGGGTTGAGATTCTTAATAACTCATTTGATGTGGCGTATTTCACAAGTCGACATCTCGAGGCTATTGCCATCGGGTCTGGGGTGACGATCCCTGTAGGCACATTGCCTATCGGATTAGAGTTGGAAGATCTTTTGGTCCGGCCTGTCGTTCGCAATACCAAGAAAGTAAAATTTGGTTCGGTTGCCGCATTTCATCAACGCAAAGGCGTTGATATTTTGATTGAGGCCTTTCTGCAAGAGTTCTCGGCGGAAGATGATGTCGAGTTGTATCTGCACTCCAATCTAGCTATTGGCCCCACATATAACAAAATTATAGAAAAGATTAATTCTTCTGGGGTCAATAATGTTTTCGTAAGTCATGAGCATCTTGACGTAGCGACCAAAACATCATTAATCGACTCCTTCGACATATTCGTAAACTGCTCTAAAGGTGAAGGGTATTCGATTGGTCCAAGAGAAGCACTTGCCTTGGGAAAAATGCTGGTGCTTTCTGACCTGGGCCCGCACCGTGATATGTTTGGGGTTGCCGGTTGCTACTCCATTCCCACAACGTTGCCATCACCAGCGCGCTATCCTGAGATCGATAATCAGGTATTTGGCAAGCAGTATTCAGTGTCCGTCCACGATGCTCGTAAAGCATTGAGAGCGGCTTATAATTATTTCAACTCTACCGATTCCGCAGACACTGCATCTGCCCGACGTAAGAGGGCGGAAAATTTTTCGTTTAGCCGATTGGCCATTGATTACGCGACAACAATTGCGCCCGATCTGCTCGCATTCAAAAAAAATGCTAAAGGTTCTGATTACACCCATATTCCAGAGAATTGTCGTTCTGCGGCCTTTGCCAAAGTTGGATCTTACTCTTCTTCTTTGGCAGTAATTAATCGCTCGGTAATTCCAGCCCATGACGGTGGTTTTTTCTCGGTCTTTAACTGTTTTGTCAGTCATCTCGTTTGGGATGTTCGAGATGATAGATGCCATTTGGTCCTGCCTGACTGGGACGTAAAGCGCCTTTTGCCAAAGCATGAAAACGGCAAGCTTGTTAGTTTTTGTTATGGCACTCCGAACGATGGAAATATATGGCTGAAGTTGTTTGAACCGCTTTACGGGCTTACAGTTGAGGAGATGAATGACGAAGCTTTTCTCTACGATAAGTCCTCCCTGCCACAGACTATTTGGAACCAGCATCGCGAGCCACTACTCACTTACGTGAATGCATATGATCTCTATGGTAGTGCATCGTTCAAGTCGTTTAGACGGCAATACCACGCTATTTACAAAGAACATGTGAAACTTCTTCCTGAGTTTCAGGCGGAGATTGATGGTTTTTGTGATGAGAACTTCGATGGGAAGTTTATGGTTGCCGCTCACGTAAAGCACCCAAGTCATATTATCGAGCAACCGGGTGCATGTATAGCACACGGAAAATCATTCGTTGATGCTGTCATCGATAAGCTCGCCTCATCTAAAATAGATCAGGCTTCTGATAAGTGGGGTGTGTTTTTAGCCACTGACCAGGATCGAGTTGTTGAGCAATTTAAAGAGGCATTTGGTGAGCGGGTCTACTCTTATTCTGATGTTCGTCGAACGCGTGTATCAGAAGATGAATACTATGACAGTCTGCCAGATGAAGAAAAAGCTAAAGAAGGCTTTCAGGTTCAACATTTAGTGGCTGCAAATCCGGAAAATTGGTCAACTCGCATGGCTTGGGAGGTTATTCGGGATGCGATGACCATGGCGCGATGCGACGTATTGTTCCATGTGGTAAGCAATGTCTCAACAGCGGTCTCTTACTTTAATCCAGAGATGGAACTGGTCTTCGTTGATGGGGAGAGTGCGTAAGTGTTTCTTTTCATTTGCGAGGTGGCGACAAGCGGTTCTACATTTTCCTTTAATAGGGTTAGAGGTATGTTGGCTCGCAGGGTGGGGTTTGTTCGGCATCATCTGTTGAGACTCATCAAATGATTAGAGAGACTTCCGCTGATCATGCAACTGTTACAATTCATGATGTAGATGCATTAGGTGCGTGAGTCACTGGTTTGCGTGCTTTCTGTGAGGGCAATCGTTTTACATGCACGACACGATATGAGTCGCCTATTTTCGAATTGTCAAAGGTGTTTTTATGGGTAACGACAATATTGTTTGGCAAAAAGGCTTAGTGACTTCCGAGGATCGAAAACGGTTGCTTAAGCAAGAGCCTGCTACATTGTGGTTGACAGGGTTGAGTGCGTCGGGGAAATCGGCTATCTCCTATGCGGTGGAGGAGTACTTAACTAAGTTGGGTTTGAATTGTTACGTTTTGGATGGTGACAATCTACGGCACGGTTTAAATTCTGATCTTTCATTTTCGTCAGAAGGGCGAGCTGAAAACCTTCGCCGAGCGGCAGAAGTTTCTCGCTTGATGAATGATGCTGGATTAATTGTGATAGTTGGATTGATTTCTCCTTTTTGTATTGATCGAGCCCGTGCTCGGACTATAATAGGTCCAGAATTTTTCCGTGAAGTATATATTTCTACTTCGTTAGAAGTTTGTGAGTCGCGCGATCCTAAGGGCTTGTATCGCAGAGCTCGCGATGGTGTAATTGACAGTTTTACGGGAGTTTCTGCTCCGTATGAAAAACCTGAGAGCCCCGACTTGATTTTGGATGCCGGTGTTTTATCGGTGGATGAGTGTGTGCGGAAAATTTGCGAGTTACTGGGGTTTTGAACATTTTATTGATTCTTGGCGCTCTTATTTGAAAGATTCGGTATTGATTGATTTATCTAAGGGCTATTCCGTTCTGAGTTGATTTTCGGATACGCTGTCATTGAGATTCTTTCTCGCGTGACACAAGTGGTTGTGAGAATCGGATATTTTTTGAGGGGGTGGGCGCTTGGCTATCGTTTCCTTCGCCTGAATTCGGTATATTCAGCCTCAGGTAGAGAGGGCGCGCCCATTTACTCTGGCGGCTTAGGTCGCTGCTTAAAGTCAGTGCCGTGGTCGGCACAGAGATGGAGTTTAGAGGATTCGCATGAAAGCTATTGTCACTGGTATCACTGGTCAAGACGGCGCCTATTTGGCAGAGCTGCTTCTTGAGAAGGGCTATACGGTCTACGGAACGTATCGTAGGACTAGCTCCGTCAATTTCTGGCGTATTGAAGAGCTTGGGATTGATCGTCATCCCAACCTTCATCTCGTAGAATATGACCTCACTGATCTCTCGGCTAGTATTCGTCTGTTGCAGACAACTGGAGCGACTGAGGTTTATAACCTCGCAGCGCAGAGTTTTGTCGGTGTCTCCTTTGATCAGCCACTGACAACTGCGGAAATAACCGGTCTTGGCGCGGTTAATTTGTTGGAAGCTATCCGTATAGTTAGCCCGAAAACTCGCTTTTACCAAGCATCCACTTCCGAGATGTTTGGTAAGGTTCAGGCTATTCCTCAAATCGAAAGTACGCCATTTTATCCTCGTAGCCCCTATGGTGTTGCGAAGTTATATGCACACTGGATGACAATTAATTATCGTGAGTCTTACGGTATTTTTGCAGCCAGCGGTATTTTGTTCAATCACGAGTCGCCCTTAAGGGGTCGTGAGTTTGTTACACGCAAAATTACTGACTCTGTTGCTAAGATTAAGCTTGGTCTTTTGGATAAAATCGAGCTTGGTAATATGGATGCTAAGCGCGATTGGGGTTTTGCCAAGGAATATGTTGAAGGTATGTGGCGTATGCTTCAAGCAGACGAACCTGACACATTTGTTCTTGCAACCAACCGTACTGAAACTGTTCGGGATTTTGTATCTATGGCATTCAAAGCCGTTGATATTGATATCGAGTGGAAAGGTCAGGCGGAAGATGAAATAGGCGTAGATATCGCAACAGGGAATACCCTTGTTTCTATCAATCCTAAGTTCTATCGCCCTACCGAGGTTGATTTGTTGATCGGTAACCCTGCAAGAGCTAAAGACAAGCTTGGTTGGGAGCCTAAAACTAGCCTTGAAGAGCTCTGCCGGATGATGGTTGAGGCTGATTTGCGCCGTAATAAACAAGGGTTCTCTTTCTAATGATTACAGCCGGCAAGCGAGTTCTGGTAACGGGCGTTAATGGTTTTACTGGCCGTTATTTATCGTCGGAACTGAAAAGTTTTGGTTACGATGTTGTTGGCCTGGGAACTCAGCCGGCACACGAAGAGAATTATCAACAAGTAGATCTTTCAGATTTAGAAGGTCTTCGCAATGTATTAGGCAACGTTCAGCCGGACTTTGTTGTCCATTTGGCGGCGCTGGCATTTGTTGAGCATCGGGACGTCAACGCATTTTACGAAGTAAACTTGATAGGCACGCGAAATTTGCTTGAGGCCATTGCTGACTCAGGTAAGACGCCTGATTGTGTCCTCTTGGTAAGTAGTGCCAATGTTTATGGTAATACTTCTGAAGGTCTATTAAGCGAATCTACTCTGCCTGCCCCTGCTAATGATTATGCGGTAAGCAAATTGGCTATGGAATACATGGCTAAACTTTGGATGAAAAAACTTCCAATTGTTATTGCTCGCCCTTTTAATTATACGGGGGTTGGGCAGTCGGAGAGCTTTTTGTTGCCAAAGATTGTTTCTCATTTCAGGCAAAAAGCTGACCACATTGAACTTGGCAATCTGGATGTTTCTCGCGATTTTAGCGACGTTCGTTCTTTGGTTCATGCGTACCGCTTATTGTTAGAGGCACGTCCCTTAGGCAAAGTAATAAATGTTAGCTCGGGCGTTTCTCATTCACTTCAACAAGTACTTGATATATGTACAGCGCTGACTGGTCATAAGGTTGATGTTGAAGTCAATCCGGCTTTTGTGCGGGTCAATGAAGTGAAGTCTCTATGTGGTGATAACACTCTACTTAAAACGTTTGTGCCTGATTGGGAGACTCCACCACTTGCTGAGACTCTCAGCTGGATGCTCACGGTCGAATAAATGAAGTTAATTCTTTCTGTTGAGCCGGTCCGTTTTCCACTGACTGGCATCGGTCGGTATACCTACGAATTGGCGCTGCGCCTGCAGCAAAGCCCCGAAATTACAGACCTGCAGTTTTTTTCCGGTCGACGATTTTTGTCGTCGCTGCCGACGGCTGCCGACGAATCTGGTAATGGTTACGGCCTAAAGCGAGCGGTGCAGAAAAATTTTCTGGCGGTTGAAGCCTATCGACTTCTTATGCCGCTGCTTAGAAAGCAGGCATTAAAAGCCCATAGCGATTTTCTTTACCATAGTCCCAACTATTATCTGCCGCCCTTTGCTGGTCGCAGTGTTGCTACCTTTCACGATCTCTCTCCTTTCACGTGGTCCCACTGCCATGCGCCGCAACTTGTGCGCTATTTGCAGAAGGAGCTCAAGACCACTCTGGGCCGAGCTGATGCACTGATAACTGACTCAGATTACACGCGCAATGAGTTGGCAGAATACTTTTCCTGGCCTCTTGAGCGAATCTATACGGTGCCGCTCGCCAGTTCTGCCGAGTTTCACCCTCGCACTGCGGATGAGCTTAAAAGCACGCTTTCGCGACATGGCCTTGAAGTGGGCGGCTATAGCCTGTTCGTAGGAACGATAGAGCCCCGCAAAAATATCACCACGTTACTAGATGCCTATTCGCGGTTGCCATTAGATGTTCGCAAGCGTTGGCCTCTGGTGTTAACCGGTTACCACGGTTGGCGAAACGAAAGTATCCATCAACGGCTCGAGAGCGCCAGACGTGAGGGCTGGGCTTATTATCTGGGATTCATCCCCGGTGAAGACCTGCCATTCTTGTTTGCCGGCGCTCGGTTGTTTACTTTTCCTTCGTTGTATGAGGGGTTCGGGTTGCCTGTTCTGGAGGCCATGAGTTCCGGGGTGCCGGTCGTTTGTTCCAACAGTTCTTCGCTACCTGAGGTTGCGGGTAATGCGGCTTTGATGTGTGATGCTATGGACATTGAGGCATTGACCGGGCTCATCCAGCGCGGTCTGGAAGATCAAGCTTGGCGCACCAGTGCCATCGAGCAAGGCTTATTGCATGCGGCAAAGTTTTCCTGGGAACGTTGTGCCATGAATACGCTTGAGGTTTATAAGATGGTGGTCAAAGAGCGATGATCAAGGTTCTGCACTTCTTCAAGACTTACTATCCGGAGACGATGGGTGGAATTGAACAAGTTATTTTCCAGATTGCAGAAGGCGGGCTAAGTCACGGATATGAGTCCCAGGTACTCTATCTGAGTGAGCGGGGGGCGGCTCGCAACGAGATGGTGGGGCACCACCTGACTCATCGTTCAAAGTTGGATATGCATGTTGCGTCTACAGGTTTTTCGTTATCAGCGTTTAAGGACTTTGCGGAGCTTGCACGGGAGGCGGACATTATTCACTACCACTTTCCTTGGCCTTACATGGATCTTGTGCATTTTATCAGTCGGATTCGCAAGCCCACCGTGGTCAGTTATCACTCCGATATCGTTAAGCAAAAGACGCTCCTCAAGTTGTATCAGCCCTTGATGAATCGCTTCTTGTCAAGTGTTGACTGCATTGTCGCCTCATCACCCAATTACGCTGTAAGTAGTACTGTGCTAACGCGTTTCAAAAATAAAGTGCGTGTTGTTCCCTACGGACTGGATCGAAAATCCTATCCAGTGCCTTCGCTGGAAAAGTTGGCATTCTGGCGAGAGCGTCTGGGCGAACGTTTTTTTCTGTTTGTTGGCGCGTTACGTTACTACAAGGGCCTGGACTGCCTGCTTGAGGCTGCTACGACGAGTCAACTTCCCGTAGTGATACTGGGTGGAGGGCACCTTGAAGCAGAACTCAAGGCCCAGGCGACTCAATTAAGGTTGTCAAACGTGCATTTTCTCGGGGGATTGCCCGATGAAGATAAGGTTGCTCTGTTGACGCTTTGCTACGGGTTCGTTTTTCCGTCGCACCTCAGGTCCGAGTCTTTTGGTATTTCATTGCTTGAGGGAGCGATGTATGGGAAGCCAATGATTTCTTGTGAGATCGGCTCCGGCACCACTTTCATCAACATCGCAGGAGAGACCGGGTTGGTTGTTCCTCCCCGTGATTCTTTGGCACTGGCAGAGGCAATGAACCATCTCTGGAATCAACCAGCGCTTGCTGCTTCGATGGGAGAGGCGGCTGGACGGCGTTTTGAAGAGGTATTTTCCTCATCTTCGATGGCCGAATCCTATGCTGAGATTTATCGTTCGCTGCTTTGAGTATGTTAATTGGGTTGCGGTAGCAATGGCAGCCACCTGCCACCCCCCGCACAGACCCGTGCGTGCGAAATTACCGCATATGGCTCCTGCCTTGGGTTTCGACGCCGAAGCGGGTGCGGGATAAGGATGCATAGGTAGTTCAGGCAGATAGAAGATGAATAGTCTTGCCAGGGCAGTCATGCGCTCCCAGTTCAGAGGGAGTTTCATAAAGTTTGTGTTCGTGCATAACATGTTGCAGAAGTGCGTATATGCTCCCAAGAAAAAAATGACCTACGAGTCCACTCGCCGCCCTCCAGCCATTCAAAAAGAGCTGATTGATTAGTTCGTAAACGGCTCGATGAGTACAGAAGCAATTCAGGGCACTTCGATGACGTTCAAAAAACACTGATGGAACGCGTCTTGGGTGCCGGGTTGGGGCACCATCGGCGCGGAGCGTCCTGAGGAGTCGAGTACGAGCGCAATGGTAAAGCGCCAAGACCGTGTTAACCGATGACGGCCCGCTTCGGCTGGACATCCCCAGAGACCGTGTGTGTTAGAGGAGGTCCCTCACGCTAAATCAGACCAATTTTTCTTTGCCGATTTCTGAGAAAGCCAATAGGGGTAGAACCTATATCCCAATACTTGGAAAATACGCCGGTGGCGTTGCCAGATCTTTAGCGCATCTATTGGCGTTATCAATTCTCTCCATAACCCCGGACGCCCCTGCCACCCGTGTCTATTCGGCGTATTTTTCATTTTCTCAAAACTAATGCTTTCAAGCATAGGTTGGAGAGCATCACGGTCGCCGCCAAAAGCTGAAACTATTTTTTCCAGAGTCCCATTTGGATCACGCGTGACGTCTTCGTATCGTAGTTTTATGGCATCCGCTTGATGCCACCATTGGTATGTAATCGACAAAAGATTTTCGGCCTCAAAGCTCAAAGCATATTGCAAAAATTCCTTCGAATATGGAGTTGCATTTAGCAAGCCATTTGGCAAGCCGGTGTTTCCCTCTAACCACCTTGCTGTGTCCGGTTCGAATTGTGAGTAGTGTAGAGCTGAAAGCAGAATGTCAAATGGGTTTCTTGCAATCGTAACTACTTTAAAATCATTGAGACGCAACCATTTTTGAAAGTTTGGTTCTCTGTACCAATGAATCTGCAAAAAGCACCTGTCCGGGAGTTCGTTTGGTGCATCGAGATAATTATGCACAGCTATTTCATTCATGTTTAGAGAACCCGCCAGAACCGAGCGTATCCATGAATTTCCGCTTCGTGGTGAGCTGATTACTGCAATGCGAGTAGGCTCTTTCATAGCTTCCAGTTCCTTCATGATAATTTTTTTATGATGAGTTATGTTGGATTTTTTTTCAAGCAGGAAAAATTCCGCTAGTATTTACTAGAGTAATGCAAGCAACTCTACAATAATTTTGGTTAGTTAAGGAAGGTCTGAAATATCCACCGATTTTCATGCCCTCACTACATAAGGTTCGAAGGAGCGATCAAGCCGTTTGTCAAAGTACGCAGGGGGTGGTTGTTCAGCGATACCCCCAAGGGCGCGACCGCCAGCGCCCAGATCTACGGGCTGCTTGAGAGCGCCAAAATCAACGGCCAGGAACCCTATACGTGGCTGCGCCACATACTGGAGCGGTTGCCGTATGACTCGTCGGTTGAAGACTACGAAGCCCTGTCAGCGTGGAGCCGTTAACAGGAGATGCCACAGTAAACCGTTGACCCACTTTAGAGGGGGGGTTATGGCGCGCATACGAAAACCCGCTATCACTGTGATGAAGCGCGGGTACAAGTGCTGACGGAGCAGGATCCAGACGCGACCAGCCAGTCCTGGATTTTGGGTAAAGCCAGCGGTCCGCCAGAACGCCTGTGGCACTGTTTCGCTACACCACCAGTCGAGCTAGTTTGCTCGCTGATTATCGCGGCTACCTAATGACCGACGATTGCGCTGGACTATAACGCTTTGGGTGCGCAGCCGGGTGTCTAGCGTTTGGGTTGCGGGACACATGCTCGGCGCAAGTTCGTCGATGCGCAAAAAGTACAACCTAAGGGTGCATACAAATTGGCTGTTCAGTGACACGCCTAGGGACGCGACCTCCTGTGCTCAAGCTACAGCCTAGTCGAAATCGGCAAGGCCAACGGCCAAGAGTCCTATACTTGTCTGCGCCAGGCAAACTCGGTAGAAGACTTTGACGCCTTGTCACCGTGCAGCTGTTCGCACTAGATGTCGCGTAAAGATAAAGCCCATCTATCGGTGGTTGGAGTTATGGCACGTCTATCACTTTTTCCACTTTTGCGTTGGGCCATATCATGGTAGTTGGTTTCTCATTGGGATCGGGAGTGAAACATTAGACGTTAAGTTGCGACTTTAAATGTGTAGGCGAGGGATCACTTACTAATCATTGAGTTCGCCCCGTAAGAAGTGAAGTTTATTAATTGCTTGCGTCGCGTTCATGTTCCATATTGAATTCTCCATATCAATTAGCTCGTGATGGAGTAGATTTCTTACCAGTCAGTTTTCCAGGTCAGAGTGTTTTCGAGAACAACTCCCTCACGCGGCGGCGTAACTGAAATCGGTCGACATCAGGCGTTTGGCGACTGAGGCGGTCTGTGTAGTAGCTTGAGCAGTTCATTTCAGACACTCTGTATAGTAAATCAATCGACACATGGACGCTCAACTGATCGATCGGCGCATCCGCTCTGATCTCCGAAATCAAGAGCTCGGGAGGCAGCTGGTTACCCTGACACCCTGAGGGAGCGAGGCTTTCCCTGAGGGTTGAAGCCATCATCATGAGCGAATTAGCAATGCTCCAGGTTGATCTCGGCAAATACAGCTCCCATCTACACGGTAAGGATAAGACAGGCCGGGAGATATTTCGTAAGAAACTCTAACGTCAGCAGATGATGCAGTTCTTCAGCAACCTTCAGGTGAGTAAGGTGATGCCGGAGCACATTTCGTCGCTCTCAAGTTGAAGGTTATAGGCCATGAAAGCAGGCTTATTTCCCCACAGTTGGTCCGCCCTTACGTTAAGGGGGCGGGTGAAGTGGCTAACCTTGAGGTAATTCAATAAACTACTGCCCGCATGCCTTTTCCAGATACACATTGTTCATGATCAGTGCTGTCTGCTGTTGCGATTATCATCTCCCCATCATCTGCTAGGCGGCTCATGCATTGATGTCTTCATCTACTCCTAAGGGGCACCAATGAGCTTTAAGACATTCCTGGTTACCGGCGGCAGCGGTTTTGTGGGGCAGGCGTTAATCAACCGATTGGCGTTGTTATCAGAGTATTCTGTGATCGCGCCGGTCAGGAATATGTCTACGAGTTTCCCCCTGGGTGTGCGTTCGATACCCTTTACCAGTCTTGAAGCAGCGTTTGACTTGAGTGACGTGCTGAAGGACGTCGACTGTGTCGTGCATGCTGCCGCGCGGGTTCACGTCATGAATGACGTTTCTGCTGATCCGCTGGCTGCGTTTCGCAAGGTGAATGTCGAGGCTACCTTGGACCTCGCACGCCAGGCTGCGGCGTCCGGGGTGAAGCGTTTTATATTCATCAGTTCAATCAAGGTGAACGGTGAGGGTACTGAGTCTGGCATTGCATTCAACGCCGATGACGTACCTGCTCCGATTGATGCCTATGGGATCTCGAAGCTTGAGGCAGAGCAAGGCTTGAAGGTGCTTGCTGCAGACACGGGCATGGAAGTGGTCATCATCCGTCCTGTTCTGGTCTATGGGCCTGGTGTCAAAGCCAACTTTCTGAGCATGATGCGCTGGTTGTACCGTGGCGTTCCCTTGCCGTTTGGCGCTGTCCACAATCACCGCAGTCTCGTCGCCATAGACAATCTGGTGGACCTTATCGTGACCTGCTCCCACCACCCAGCGGCCGCCAATCAAGTGTTCCTGGCCAGTGACGGCGAGGATGTGTCGACCACGCAGTTACTACGCAAGTTGGCGGGCGCCTTGGGCAAATCTGCCATATTGTTGCCAATACCTGCCCGGCTCATGAGCAATGCGGCAGCATTACTGGGCCAGCGAGCGTTGTCGGATCGTATTCTCGGGTCCTTGCAGGTTGATATCAGTAAGAACCGACAATTATTAGGCTGGACTCCTCCGGTCACCCTCGGTAAAGCGTTGAGCCTGACGGCGCAACATTTTCTGGATTCCCGTAAATCATGAGTTATGGCTGGTTTATCCCTGTCATCGTTGTCGTGTCTTTTTTCCTCACTTGGGCGCTGCGTCGTTACGCTCTGTCTCGAAGCCTGATGGATATTCCTAATGCCCGAAGCTCTCATTCGGTCCCCACTCCTCGAGGAGGCGGTGTTGCAATTGTCCTGGCGTTTACATTAGCGCTGGGAATGCTGTTATTCGCAGGGCTGCTGTCGTCTTCGACGTTTTTTGCGATTGTTGGTGGGGGAGCGATGATCGCCGTTATCGGATTTATGGATGATCACGGACACATCGCGGCCCGTTGGCGTTTGTTGGGGCATTTTGCTGCATCGACGTGGTTGCTGTTCTGGTTAGGTGGATTGCCGGCCGTCGAGATATGGGGTGGGACTTTCGACCTCGGGTGGTTTGGCCATGTGTTAGCAGCGTTTTATCTGGTATGGCTACTTAATCTTTACAACTTCATGGATGGCATTGATGGCATCGCAGGTGTCGAGGCGGTTTGTGTTTGTCTTGGGGCGTGTGTGTTGTATTGGCTTGTCGATGCAACAGCGTTGATCTGGGCTCCGCTGATGTTGGCTGCGGCGGTGATGGGCTTTCTCTGCTGGAATTTTCCACCGGCAAAAATTTTCATGGGTGATGCGGGTAGCGGATTTCTTGGCGTTGTTCTGGGCGGTCTTTCTCTGCAGGCTGCGTGGCATGATCCTTCACTATTTTGGGGCTGGCTCATCCTGCTCGGTGTGTTTATCGTGGATGCCACCTTCACGTTGTTCCGGCGCCTGCTCAGAGGAGACAAACTGTATGAGGCTCACAGAAGCCACGCCTATCAGTTTGCTTCCAGGCAATTTGGCCGGCATTTGCCCGTAACCTTGGCAACAGGCTTGATCAATCTATGCTGGCTGTTGCCGATTGCGGTAGGTGTTACACGGTTTGGGCTGGGCGGCGTATGGGGTGTACTTTTAGCCTATGTCCCGCTGGTTTTTCTCGCTATCAGGTTTCATGCAGGGGAGCTTGAAAAGACCGCTGATGATGGAAAAGAAAACAATTCTGTCATCTAGGTTTAGAGTCATGATGCCGGCTTGTGGTGATTCATTACGGTGATCAGCATTTGAAAGAGGGAAACTGAGGTGCTTGAAGAGTTAATGGATAAGGTCAGAGAGCGTCTCGTTGGGCTTCCAAGGCGCCGCAAACGACTGATACAGGTTGGCACAGACATTTTTCTGGTTTGGGTGGCCCTGTGGTTGGCATTCATCGTGCGCTTGGGTATAGATGATATGTACAACCCCTTCAAAGTCCACTTCTGGCTATTCGTCTGCGCCCCTGTTGTGGCCATTCCATTGTTCATTCGCTTCGGCATGTACCGTGCCGTCATGCGCTATTTTGGCAATGACGCGTTGATTGCGATTATCAAGGCTGTCAGTTTGTCTTCGCTGATTCTGGCGGTTGTCGTTTATTGGTACAGCAATCACGAAGCGGTTGTGCCTCGCTCGATCATTTTCAATTACTGGTGGTTGAGCCTGGTCATCATTGGGGGGTTGCGGTTATGTATGCGGCAATACTTCATGGGGGACTGGTTTACAGCCGCGCAGCATGTTCCTTTTGCCAACCGTGACGATGGTCTGACCAAAGTTGCGATATACGGCGCAGGTGTAGCAGGCAATCAACTCGTTGCCGCACTGCGCATGGGGCGCGTTATGCGCCCTGTTGCGTTTATCGATGATGACCCGGGTATTTCCGATCGCTCGATCTCAGGCTTGCAGGTTTATAAACCCAAGCATATTCAGCAGATGATCGACGTCACAGGGGCGCAGGAAATCCTTCTCGCTTTGCCATCCTCGACTCGTGCTCGTCGCCGGGAAATTCTCAACTTGCTGGAAGGCTTTCCGCTGCACGTTCGCAGTGTGCCGAATTTTTCCGATCTGGCGAGTGGCCGAGTCAAAGTTGAAGATATTCAGGAAGTCGATATTGCAGACCTGCTGGGGCGCGATGCCGTTCCAGCTCAGCCTGATCTTCTGGAACGTTGTATCAAAGGCAAGACTGTCATGGTCACAGGTGCCGGCGGTTCGATCGGTTCGGAGTTGTGTCGGCAGATTTTTGCGTTGGAGCCAACCGCGCTTCTGTTGTTCGAACACAGTGAATTCAATCTCTACAACATTCTTTCAGAGCTGGAGCAACGCAGCTCTCGAGAGTCGGCTCCGGTTCGATTGCTTCCCATACTCGGGTCTATACGCCACCAGGACAAATTGCTCGATGTGATGAAAACCTGGAAGGTTGACACGGTTTATCATGCGGCCGCCTACAAGCATGTGCCCATGGTCGAACACAACATCGCCGAAGGTGTACTGAACAATGCGATCGGAACGCTCAATACTGCTCAGGCTGCCCTGCAATCCGGCGTAGCAAATTTTGTGCTGATTTCGACCGATAAGGCGGTGCGGCCCACTAATGTCATGGGCAGTACCAAGCGCTTGGCGGAGTTGACGCTTCAGGCGCTCAGTCGTGAAGTCGCGCCGGTGCTGTTCGGAGACAATGCAAAAGTTTCCCGTGTTAACAAAACCCGTTTCACAATGGTTCGCTTCGGCAATGTGCTGGGCTCCTCCGGGTCGGTGATTCCGCTGTTCCATAGCCAGATCAAGTCCGGCGGGCCGCTGACCGTCACTCATCCGAAGATTACGCGTTATTTCATGACCATCCCCGAAGCCGCGCAGCTCGTTATTCAGGCCGGTTCGATGGGGCTGGGTGGCGATGTGTTTGTGCTGGACATGGGCGAGCCGGTGAAAATCGTCGAACTGGCAGAGAAGATGATCCACTTGTCCGGTTTGAGTATTCGTTCCGATCGCAATCCGCAGGGCGACATCTCCATCGAGTTCACGGGGTTGCGCCCAGGTGAAAAGCTCTATGAAGAGCTGTTGATCGGAGACAACGTTGCTGCAACACCACATCCGATGATCATGACGGCCAATGAGGATCATCTACCTTGGGAAGTGTTAAAGGTTAGGCTGGCCAGTTTGCTGGCGGCGGTTGATGAGGATGATTACTCGCGCGTCCGCCAGCTACTGCGCGAAACCGTCTCCGGCTACACCCCCGATGGCGAGATCGTCGACTGGATCTATCAGCAACGTCGTCTCGAACCCTGATTGTTTCACATCCTGTAACGCACGCATTTTTGACATGGGCGCACCATGACCTAAGTTTGGAGAGCAGCTTCGGAAAAGCTGCTTTCTCAAACGATGATGGAGCGTCACAAATGCGTACCGGTTACTTCTACTCTCTGATTTTCGCTTTCCTCACCAGCGCCTCGATTGCCGCAATCGCCGCACCTGTCGCGCCTTCCGATTCACCCAAGGCGCCTCTGGTGATGGAAGTGCCAGCGGCCGCCCAGAGTGCCAGGATTGATCTCAACGACGCCGATGCGGTAACGCTGCAGAAAGAGCTCTCAGGCGTGGGTGAAGCCAAGGCGAAGGCGATTGTTGCATATCGCGAAACAAACGGACCCTTTGCCTCGGTGGATGAGCTGCTGGAAGTGAAGGGAATCGGCAAGGCAATTCTGGATCGCAATCGCGAGAAGCTGGAAGTCAACTAAGCTGCAGGTTCAACGCCAAGGGGGCCGGTCATTGACCGGCCTTTTTCGTTTTGCAGTGCGAACACCTGCGGCAGGCAGGCGAGGTGTTCTCCAGAAAGGTAAAAATTACGGCTATCATATTGGCTTGATATTATGCCTATAATAATTCGCCGCCCCTGAGCTGTCCGGCTCGGGGGTTATTTGCCCACTCACAAGTGTTTCAGGAGCAAAGTCATGAATTCTGTGCAGTCTCAAGGTACGGCTCTGATCACTGGCGCCTCGTCGGGTATCGGTGCGATTTACGCCGAGCGTCTGGCGGCGCGTGGTTTTGATCTGTTGCTGGTGGCCCGTGACAAGGCCCGTCTGGACAGCGCCGCCAGCCAATTGCGCGACGCTCACGGTGTGCAGGTCGAGGTGTGGAAAGCGGATCTGACCCAAAAGGACGATGTGATCAAACTCGAACAGCGCTTGCGCAGCGATTCGAGCATCAGCCTGCTGGTTAACAATGCCGGCGTGGCCGCCGACGGCCCGCTGGCCAATGCCGACATGGATCAACTGGAACGCCTGATCCAGTTGAACATCACCGCCGTCACGCGTCTGGCGTCGGCCGCCGCTGCCAGTTTCGCCAAGGCAGGTCGCGGCACGATCATCAACATCGCCTCGGTCGTGGCGCTGTTCCCCGAGCGTTTCAATGCGACCTACACCGCCAGCAAGGCCTATGTGTTGAGTCTGACCCAATCGTTGAACGCGGAGCTCGAAGGCTCCGGCGTGCAGATCCAGGCCGTGCTGCCGGGCGTGACCCGCACTGAAATCTGGGAGCGTTCGGGGATCGACGCCAGTGGCATTCCGGCGGAAATGGTCATGGACGCCGGGGAGATGGTGGATGCCGCCCTGGCCGGTCTGGATCAGGGCGAACTGGTCACCATTCCATCGCTGCCCGATGCCGGCGAATGGCAGTCGTTTGTGGCGGCGCGCCATGTCATGGCGCCGAACCTTTCGCGCAGCGCTGCAGCCCAGCGCTACAAATCAGGTC
>NZ_QAIU01000481.1:29975-31838 GCF_003061205.1 Pseudomonas sp. HMWF006 | reverse complement strand
CCCCTCTCCCTCCGGGAGAGGGCTAGGGTGAGGGGCTCTTGATCTTCAGGTAATAAAAAGCCCCGCGCTTCTCACGAAGGCGGGGCTTTTCAGTGACGGTGGATCAGAACAAATCGATCGGCGCCTGTTCATCCGCCGGCAGCGGGCTGCCCGGTACGGTGCCGTTGCCCAGTTCATTCACCGAGGGCGGCGTGTCTTCCGACTTGAACAGCTCGAAGTAAGCGCCCGGCGTGCTCGGTGTCGCCGCACGACCGCTGACCGGATCCACCCGCAGGCTGAGGATGCCTTCCGGCTCAGGCTGCACGTGTGGCGGCTTGTCCTTGAGCGCAGCCGACATGTAGTTCATCCAGATCGGCAGCGCCACGGTGCCGCCGAACTCGCGGCGACCGAGGCTTTCTGGCTGGTCGAAACCGGTCCACACCGTGGTCACGTAATCGGCGTTGTAACCGGAGAACCAGGCATCTTTCGATTCGTTGGTGGTACCGGTTTTGCCGGCGATATCGCTGCGACCCATGGCCAGCGCGCGGCGACCGGTGCCGAGCTTGATCACGTCCTGCAGCATGCTGTTGAGAATGTACGTGGTGCGACCATCGACGATCCGCTCAGCCACTGCCGGCGCTTGTGGTGCTGCGGCCGCGCCCGGGACTTCACCCGGAGCCGGTGCCGCATTGACGGTGATCGGCTGAGACGCCGGCGCGGCAAAGCCATCTGTGGCCGACACACCCTGCGGCACGGTCGGCGGATTGGCGGCGAACAGCGTGTCGCCGTTGCGGCTTTCAATCTTGTCGATGATGTACGGGGTGATCTTGAAGCCGCCGTTGGCGAAAGTGCTCCAGCCGGTCGCGATTTCCATCGGCGTCAGCGTCGCGGTACCCAGCGCCAGCGAGAGGTTCGGCGGCAGGTCCTGCTTGTTGAAACCGAAGCGGGTGATGTAGTCGATGGTCTTGCCCACGCCCATCGCCTGCAGCAGGCGGATCGACACCAGGTTACGTGACTTGTACAGCGCTTCGCGCAGGCGGATCGGGCCGAGGAAGGTGTTGGTGTCGTTCTTTGGCCGCCAGACCTTGTCCAGGTACTCGTCGACGAACACGATCGGGGCGTCGTTGACCAGCGTGGCAGCGGTGTAGCCACTGTCCAGCGCGGCACTGTAGACGAACGGCTTGAAGCTCGAACCCGGCTGACGCTTGGCCTGCAGGGCGCGGTTGTAGTTGCTCTGTTCGAATGCAAAACCGCCGACCAGCGAGCGGATCGCGCCGTTCTGCGGGTCCAGCGACACTAGGGCGCCTTGCGCCTGCGGGATCTGGCTGAACTTCAGCGAATTGTCCTTCTGGCGCTGTACACGAACCAGATCACCGACCTGTGCCACATCCGACGGCTGGCGCGGGGCGGCGCCCATGCTGTTGGTATTGAGGAACGGCCGCGCCCACTTCATGGTGTCCCAGGCGACGTGTTCTTCGCCGGTACGGGTCAGCACTTGCAGGCCATTTTTCTCGACCTGGGTGACGATGGCCGGTTCGAGGCTGCTGATGGTGCGCTGCTTGGTCAGCTCGCTGGCCCAGGCCTCACGGGTCTTGCCCGGCAGGCGCGATTCGGGACCACGGTAGCCGTGACGCTGGTCGTAGGTCATCAAACCTTCGTGCAGCGCGGTGTTGGCCATTTCCTGCAGGTTGCTCGGCACCGTGGTGGTGACGCGGAAACCTTCGGTGTAAGCGTCGCTGCCATAACGGCCGACCATCTCGGCGCGGGCCATTTCGGCGATGTACGGCGCGTTCACTTCCGGGGTCGGCACGTGATAGCTGGCGTTCAGCGGTTCGTTGATCGCGGCGGTGTAGTCAGCCTCGGAAATCTTGCCGAGCTTGTACA
>NZ_QAIU01000481.1:6004-29965 GCF_003061205.1 Pseudomonas sp. HMWF006 | reverse complement strand
TAATACACCTGCGCTGCGGCCTCGATGCCGTAGGCGCGGTTGCCCAGATAGATTTTGTTCACGTACAGCTCAAGGATCTCGTCCTTGGTCAGCTGCCGTTCGATCTGCAGGGCCAGCAGGATTTCGGTGGTTTTGCGCGAGAAGCTGCGTTCGCTGGTCAGGAAGAAGTTCTTTGCCACCTGCATAGTGATGGTGCTGCCGCCGGACTGAATGTGTCCGCTTTTGACCAGTTGGGTCGCGGCGCGCATCAGGCTGCTCGGGTCGACGCCATAGTGGTTGGCGAAATTGTCGTCTTCAGCACTTAGTAACGCATTAATGAAATTGGGGGGAATGTCGGCGAAACGGATCGGAGTCCGGCGCATTTCGCCAAATTCTGCGATCAACTTGTTGTCGCTGCTGTAAACCCGCAGTGGAATCTGCAACTGAATGCTTCTCAGCGCCTCCACAGACGGCAAACCCGGACTAAGGTAAAGAAACGCGCCGCTGAGACCTAAAAGCAGTCCGCAGAAAACGGCGACGATGGACCAACCGAAAAATTTCAGCAGACGAATCAAGGCGTTTGGACATCCAGGGCAAAGAATGAATTTGGCGACGGGGTTCCGGCTAAACACGGAACGGACCGCGCTGGCAGTAAAAAGCAGAAAAAAACGCTGGGCATTATAAGCACTTTTCTGCTGGGGGCGTCATTTGCGCTTCTGTCAAGACGGGGTGAAGGAACGCAAAGCGTATTACAGAGTCCGTAACTCACGGAAAGTCATAGGGAATTGGTAGTGCTGGGACTCTTCAATAAAAAGGCCAATACGTTACTGGGGATCGACATCAGCTCCACTTCGGTCAAGTTGCTGGAACTGAGCCGTCAGGGTGATCGCTACCGGGTCGAAGCGTACGCGGTGGAGCCGTTGCCCGCGAATGCCGTGGTCGAAAAAAACATCGCCGAACTCGAAGGCGTTGGGCACGCCCTGAGCCGGGTGCTGGTCAAGGCGCGCACCGGGCTCAAGAGCGTGGCTGTGGCCGTGGCCGGTTCAGCGGTGATCACCAAGATCATCGAAATGGATGCCGGACTGTCCGACGACGAACTGGAAAACCAGCTCAAGATCGAGGCCGATCAATACATTCCCTACCCGCTGGACGAAGTGGCCATTGACTTCGAAGTCCAGGGCGTGTCCCCGCGCAATCCCGAGCGCGTCAGCGTGCTGCTCGCCGCCTGTCGCAAGGAAAACGTCGAAGTTCGCGAGGCGGCACTGGCCCTCGCCGGGCTGACGGCGCGCGTGGTGGATGTCGAGGCCTACGCGCTGGAGCGCTCGTTCGGCCTGCTTGCCACGCAACTGGCGGTGTCCCAGGAGCGTCTGACCGTGGCGGTGGTCGACATCGGCGCGACCATGACCACCCTCAGCGTCCTGCACAACGGCAAGATCATCTACACCCGCGAGCAATTGTTCGGCGGCCGGCAACTGACCGAGGAAATCCAGCGGCGTTACGGGCTGACGGTCGAACAGGCCGGGTTGGCGAAAAAGCAGGGCGGACTGCCCGACGATTACGTCAGCGAGGTCTTGCAGCCGTTTCGCGAGGCACTGGTACAGCAGGTGTCGCGCTCGTTGCAGTTCTTTTTCGCTTCCGGCCAGTACAACGCGGTCGATCACATTTTATTGGCCGGCGGCACGGCGTCGGTGCCGGGCCTGGATCGTTTGATCGAGCAGCGCCTGAACACCCCGACCCAGGTCGCCAACCCGTTTTTCGACATGGCCCTGAGCAGCAAGGTCAACGCCGGCGCCCTGGCCAGTGATGCGCCGGCCCTGATGATTGCCTGCGGGCTCGCGCTGCGGAGTTTCGACTGATGGCGCGGATCAACCTTCTACCCTGGCGCGAGGAGCGCCGCGAAGAGCGGCGCAAACGCTTCCTGCTGGCACTGACCGGCGTGGTGGTCGGCTCGATCGGTGCCGTGTTTATCGCCGATCAGATCATCAGTGCGGCAATCGACCGGCAAATCACGCGCAACGACTACATCGGCAAACAGATCGCCGTCGTCGACGAACGGATCAAACAGATCAGTGAACTCAAGGCCCATCGCCAGCAACTGGTCGAGCGCATGCGCATCATCCAGGATCTGCAGGGCAACCGGCAGGTCAGCGGGCGGATCTTCGATCAGTTGGCGCGCACACTGCCCGACGGCGTGTATTTCACCAAAGTGAAAAGGCTCGGCAAGACCCTCTCCATCAGCGGCGCGGCAGAGTCGAACAACCGGGTGTCCGAGCTGATGCGCAATCTGGATGCGTCCGACTGGTTCGACGCACCGAGCCTGAATGAAGTCAAAGCCACCTCTGCCGATCAGGTGGAACAGTCCAATACCTTTGAACTGACTGTTCGTCAGACCCAGCCGAAAAATCTGGAGGACGACCAATGAAGCCGTCCGAATGGCTGGACAGCCTGCGCAATATCGACTTCAACGACTTGGACACGAGCAACATCGGTTCCTGGCCTGGGGCCGTGAAAGCCATCACCGGGGTGCTGTTGATGGTGCTGGTGCTGGCGCTTGGTTATAACTTTTTCATCAGCGACATGGAGAGCCAACTCGAAACCAGGCGCGAGGAGGAGATCACGCTCAAAGACCAGTTCGCCAGCAAGGCGCACCTGTCGGCAAACCTGGAGTTGTACACCCAGCAAATGAAGGAGATGGAGAACTCCTTCGGCGTGCTGTTGCGGCAATTGCCCAGTGACACTGAAGTCCCCGGTTTGCTGGAGGACATCACCCGTACCGGGCTGGGCAGCGGGCTGGAATTCGAAGAGATCAAACTGCTGCCGGAGGTGACGCAACCGTTCTACATCGAGTTGCCGATCCAGATCACCGTGACGGGCGCCTATCACGACCTGGCGACCTTCGTCAGCGGCGTGGCCGGCCTGCCGCGGATTGTCACCTTGCATGATTTCGAACTGGCGCCGGCCAGCCCCGAAGGCGGGCCGAAACTGCGCATGAGCATCCTCGCCAAGACCTACCGCTATAACGACAAGGGGCTGCAGAAATGACCCCGATTCGTAATCTGGTCTTGCCGGTGGCGCTGCTGGCCTTGAGCGGCTGCGGGGGCAGCAGTGACTTCAGCGACCTCGACGCCTACATGAATGAAGTGCGCCTGCGCCCGCCGGGCAAGATTGAACCAACGCCGACATTCCGGTCTTACCCCACATTCACCTACAGCGCTGCCAATCTGCGCAGTCCGTTTTCCCGTCAGGTGCGGGTCGACCTGGCGGGACAGAAGCAGGGTTCGCGCAACGTCAAACCCGACCCCAATCGGGTCAAGCAATACCTCGAAGGTTTCAACATCGAGCAGTTCGAGATGGTCGGCACCATTGCCAATGCCTCTGGCTCTTTTGCGCTGTTGCGCGGGGCGGGCGGTGTGCATCGGTTGAAGGTCGGCGATTACCTGGGGCGCAACGACGGCCGCATCGTGGCCATCAGCGCGACCCAGGTCGATGTGGTCGAAATCGTTCCCGACGGTCAGGGCGCCTGGCTGGAACGACCACGCACCATTCCTTTGAAAGAGCACTCATAGTGGAAGTCGAACAATGAACAGGATTTTCTCCACCCTCGGTTTTTCGCTATGGATAGCGCTGATGTCGCCGATGGTACTCGCTGCCAACCTGAAGGCGCTCGATGTGGCGGCATTGCCGGGCGACCGCGTCGAACTGAAGTTGTCGTTCGACGGCCCGCCACCGCAGCCCAAGGGCTACACCACCGAGTCGCCGGCGCGCATCGCTGTGGATTTGCCCGGTGTCGCCAGTCAGTTGGCGAGCAAAAATCTCGATCTGGGCAGTGGCAATGCGCGCACTGCCACCGTGGTCGAGGCCAAGGACCGGACGCGGCTGATCGTCAGCCTCACGCAGTTGGCGCCCTATAACACGCGAGTGGAGGGCAATACTCTGTACGTGGTGGTCGGCCAGGGCGCGCCGGCTGCTGCCCCCCGTCCCGCAGCCGCCGTACCCCGTGCGACGACCGTCGCTGCTGCTCCGGCCAAGGCCTTCGTGGCGAAAACCCGCACGATACGCGGTGTCGATTTCCAGCGCGGTACGGCGGGCGAGGGCAATGTGGTCATCGACCTGTCCGACCCGACCATTGCCCCGGATATCCAGGAGCATGACGGCAAGATCATCCTCAGCTTCGCCCGTACTCAGTTGCCGGAGAAGCTGCGAGTACGGCTCGACGTCAAGGATTTCGCCACGCCGGTGCAGTACGTCAATGCCGGGGTGAGCGGTGATCGCACGGTGGTCACCGTCGAACCCGGCGGCACTTACGAGTATTCGACTTTCCAGACCGACAACAAACTGACCGTCAGCGTCCGCCCGATGACGGTGGACGATCTGCAAAAGCGTAATGCCGACCGCAACAGCTACGTCGGCGAAAAGCTCTCGTTGAACTTCCAGGACATCGACGTGCGCTCGGTACTGCAATTGATCGCCGACTTCACCAACCTCAACCTGGTCGCCAGCGACACGGTGCAGGGCGGTATCACCTTGCGCCTGCAGAACGTGCCGTGGGATCAGGCGCTGGATCTGGTGCTGAAAACCAAGGGGCTGGATAAACGCAAGATCGGCAATGTGCTGCTGGTGGCACCCGCCGATGAAATCGCCGCCCGTGAGCGCCAGGAACTGGAGTCGCAGAAGCAGATCGCCGAACTGGCGCCGTTGCGCCGCGAACTGCTGCAAGTGAATTACGCCAAGGCGGCCGACATCGCCAAACTGTTCCAGTCGGTGACCAGCGCCGAAGCGAAAGTCGATGAGCGTGGCTCGATCACGGTCGATGAGCGTACCAACAACATCATTGCCTACCAGACCCAGGATCGCCTCGACGAACTGCGGCGGATTGTGGCGCAGCTGGATATCCCGGTACGCCAGGTGATGATCGAGGCGCGGATCGTCGAGGCCAACGTCGATTACGACAAGAGCCTGGGCGTGCGCTGGGGCGGTTCGATCCAGAACAAGGGCAACTGGAACACGTCCGGGGTCAGTAACGGCAACTCCACCACCATTGGCACGCCGGGCAGCACCAGCACCAACTCGCCGTTCGTCGACATGGGCACGGTCGGCAACACGTCCGGGATCGGCATTGCGTTCATCACCGACAATGTATTGCTCGATCTTGAGCTGACAGCGATGGAAAAAACCGGCAACGGCGAAATTGTCTCCCAGCCGAAGGTGGTCACCTCCGACAAGGAAACCGCGAAGATCCTCAAGGGCACCGAGATTCCGTACCAGGAAGCCAGCTCCAGCGGCGCGACGTCGGTGTCGTTCAAGGAGGCTTCGCTGTCGCTGGAGGTGACGCCGCAGATCACGCCCGACAACCGCATCATCATGGAAGTGAAGGTCACCAAGGACGAACCGGACTACCTGAACAAAGTGCAGGATGTACCGCCGATCAAGAAAAACGAGGTCAACGCCAAAGTACTGGTGAATGACGGCGAAACCATCGTGATTGGGGGCGTTTTCTCAAATACTCAAAGCAAGGTTGTAGATAAGGTGCCATTTCTTGGCGATGTGCCGTATCTTGGCCGCCTTTTCCGGCGTGATGTGGTTTCGGAGAAAAAATCCGAGCTGCTGGTATTTCTCACTCCGCGTATCATGAATAACCAGGCGATTGCTGTGAGTCGTTGATTCTGTGCGAAATTTGATTCTTGTAGGACCGATGGGCGCTGGCAAAAGCACCATCGGCCGGTTGCTGGCCAAAGAGCTGCGCCTGCCGTTCAAAGATTCCGACAAGGAAATTGAACTGCGCACGGGCGCCAATATCCCGTGGATCTTCGACAAGGAAGGCGAGCCCGGCTTTCGTGACCGTGAGCAGGCGATGATCGCCGAGCTGTGCGCGTTCGACGGCGTTGTGCTGGCCACCGGCGGCGGCGCGGTGATGCGTGATGCCAATCGCAAGGCCCTGCATGAGGGTGGGCGAGTGGTGTATCTGCATGCCTCCGTCGAACAGCAAGTGGGTCGCACCTCGCGTGATCGCAATCGGCCGTTGCTGCGCACCGCCGATCCGGCGAAAACCCTGCGTGACCTTCTCGCGATCCGTGATCCGCTTTATCGGGAAATCGCCGATCTGGTGGTGGAAACCGACGAACGGCCACCACGCATGGTGGTGCTCGACATTCTTGATCGCCTCGCGCAGCTTCCACCCCGTTAAAGCATCGCCCGAAATGCGCTATCCTCGGCGTCCTGTCACAGCCCGCCGAGGTTGTGGCGGATGGCGTGCGAGCGGCGTCATACCCGCTACAGGCCGCAGACAACCAATAATTCAGGGCAGGACGCCTGCTTCCATCTTCACTGTGGGGACACATGCAGACACTCAAGGTCGATCTAGGCGAGCGCAGCTACCCGATTCATATTGGCGAAGGTTTGTTGGATCAGCCCGAGCTGCTGGCTCCGCATATCCACGGGCGGCAAGTGGCAATCATCTCCAACGAAACCGTTGCGCCGCTCTATCTCGAACGTCTGACCCGCAGCCTGGCGCAGTTCTCGGTGATCTCGGTGGTGTTGCCGGACGGCGAAGCCTTCAAGAACTGGGAAACCCTGCAACTGATCTTCGACGGTCTGCTGACCGCTCGTCATGACCGCCGCACCACAGTGATTGCCCTCGGCGGCGGTGTTATCGGTGACATGGCCGGTTTCGCTGCGGCCTGTTACCAGCGCGGTGTCGATTTCATCCAGATCCCGACCACTTTGCTGTCCCAGGTCGATTCGTCGGTGGGCGGCAAGACCGGGATCAACCATCCGCTGGGCAAGAACATGGTCGGCGCGTTCTATCAGCCGAACGTGGTGCTGATCGATACCGCGTCCCTGAAATCCCTGCCGGCGCGTGAGCTGTCGGCCGGGCTGGCGGAAGTCATCAAGTACGGCCTGATCTGCGACGAGCCGTTCCTGACCTGGCTCGAAGACAACGTCGACGCCCTCCGCGCGCTGGACCAGAAAGCCCTGACTTATGCGATCGAGCGCTCGTGCGCAGCCAAGGCTGCGGTGGTCGGCGCCGATGAGAAGGAAACCGGCGTGCGCGCCACGCTCAACCTTGGTCATACCTTCGGCCACGCCATCGAGACCCACATGGGCTATGGTGTCTGGTTGCATGGGGAAGCGGTCGCGGCTGGCACCGTGATGGCGCTGGAGATGTCGGCGCGTCTGGGCTGGATCAGCGAACAGGAGCGTGATCGCGGCATTCGTCTGTTCCAGCGGGCCGGTCTGCCGGTGATTCCGCCGGAAGAAATGACCGAAGCCGATTTTCTCGAACACATGGCAATCGACAAAAAAGTGATCGACGGTCGTCTGCGCCTGGTGCTGCTGCGCCGGATGGGCGAAGCGGTAGTGACCGCCGATTATCCGAAAGAGGTTTTACAGGCCACGCTGGGAGCGGACTACCGCGCCCTGGCTCAGCTTAAAGGTTAATAAGATTCCGATGACTAGTTTGCATGCCGACGAGGCGTTTCTCGGCCATTTCCAGTTAAGTCACGACCCGTTCGCGCCACGGGTGCCGGGCTTCAAGTTCTTCCCGGCCCAGCGCAAGCCGGTGCTCGGGCAGCTGCATCATCTGGCCCGTTACAGCCAGTTGCTGCTGGTGGTCACGGGGCCGCAAGGCAGCGGCAAGACATTGCTGCGCCAGGCGCTGGTTGCCAGCACCAACAAGCAATCGGTGCAAAGCGTGGTCGTTTCCGCCCGTGGCGCCGGTGATGCCGCTGGCCTGTTGCGTCAGGTGGCTCAGGCGCTGGACGTAGCACAAGCCGACGTCGGTGCGATTCTGGCGCAAGTGGTTCAGCTCGCACTGACCGGCCAGGAAGTCTACTTGCTGGTGGATGATGCCGAGCAACTCGACGAATCCGCCCTTGAAGCCCTGATGGCGCTGGGTGCCGGGGCTCCGGAAGGTCGCCCGCACGTGTTCCTGTTCGGCGAGTCGTCGCTGATCGCGCAACTCGAGGCCTTGCAACTCGAAGAAGAGCGTTTCCACGTCATCGAGTTGCAGCCGTACACCGAAGAAGAGACCCGCGAGTATCTCGACCAACGGCTGGAAGGTGCCGGCCGGGGTGTCGAACTTTTCACCGCAGATCAGATCTCTGATATTCACGAAAGTGCCGAGGGTTGGCCGGGCAACATCAACCAGGTCGCTCGCGATGCTCTGATCGAAGTCATGATTGCCAGCCGCTCTGCGGTCAAGCGTCCAAGTATGGGGTTCAACATGCCGAAGAAACACGTATTGGCGATTTCCGCCGTCGTTGTGGTCGCGGTCGCCGCTGCCTGGCTGATGCCGGGTCGCAACAAGGCGCCAACCACCGGCGCTCCTGCCAATGAACAGGCACAGTTGCCATTGGGGCAGGGTGCCAATGGCGGCGCGCCGAACGTCGAGTTCGCCGGCAATACGCAGCCGATGCCGTTGCCGCTGGTCGGCAACTCGCAACCGGTGATGCGTGGTCCGTTGGCTGAAGCCGCGGGTGGCATCACTGAAGGTGACGACGGCGTGCCGGTCGAAGGCTCCAGCGCGACGCCGCCGACCGTCACCACTTCCGCACCGCCTGCGGGCGTTCCGGCAGGTCCTGCGCCAACGCCGGTGCCTGTCCCGGCGGCCAAGCCTGCTCCGGCGCCGACTCAGGTCGCCACCGCGAAGCCTGCTCCGGCAGCGCCAGCGGCGAAACCGGCTCCTGCGCCGGCCAAGCCTGTAGCGGCCGCCAAACCGGCCGAGAAGCCGGTTACCGTGGCCAAAGCAGCCGGTGGCAGTTGGTACGCCGGTCAGCCGACCAGCAACTACGTGGTGCAGATCCTCGGCACCAGCTCTGAAGCAGCCGCGCAAAACTTCGTCAAGGAGCAGGGCGGTGAGTACCGTTATTTCAAGAAAGTTCTCAACGGCAAGCCTCTCTACGTGATCACCTACGGCAACTTCGCCAATCGTGATGCAGCCGTTTCTGCCATCAAGGCCTTGCCAGCGAAGGTTCAGGCTGGTAAACCTTGGCCTCGCACTGTCGCCAGCGTCCAACAGGAACTGGCAACAACTCGCTGAAGATTCGGCGGCCTTACCCAGGCCGCCTCTCCAAGCACCTCAAAATTTCTACGAGTGCGCGCTTCCTTCCAGGTCGCGTGCCTTGTGGTGTCTGCGTCACAGTAGTCTTTGAGTCGTTGCGGTCAAAATTAAAAAAGTTTTGACTAGCACAGCAGATCGCTTTAAACCTTTCACAAATGCGACATGAATTTGCGACATTTCGTCGTCAAATTTGTGAGCCTCTGTGTCGCTGTGTACAATGACCACCCTTTTGCCCCCGCTAAGCCGGCGTACGTTCGGCGCAGGATGCAAGTGGTTGAATTGAAAAGAAATTTGCCTCGAAAAGAGGCAGCCTGGTGAGAAAGTGTCTATGAAAGCAGGTCTGTACCAACCAGATGAATTCAAGGATAACTGCGGTTTCGGCCTGATAGCCCATATGCAGGGCGAACCCAGTCATACCCTTTTGCAAACGGCCATCGAGGCCCTGACCTGCATGACCCACCGCGGTGGGATTAATGCCGACGGCAAGACCGGTGACGGTTGCGGTCTGCTGATTCAAAAACCTGATGCGTTCCTGCGAGCCATTGCCCAGGAAGCCTTCAGTGTTGAATTGCCCAAGCAATACGCGGTGGGCATGGTTTTCTTCAACCAGGATCCGGTCAAGGCCGAAGCCGCTCGCGAGAACATGAATCGCGAGATCCTCGCTGAAGGCCTGCAACTGATCGGCTGGCGCAAAGTGCCAATCGACACCAGCGTCCTCGGCCGCCTGGCCCTTGAGCGTCTGCCACAGATCGAGCAGGTGTACATCGGCGGCGAAGGCCTGAGCGATCAGGACATGGCGGTCAAGCTGTTCAGTGCCCGTCGTCGTTCGTCGGTGGCCAACGCCGCCGACACCGACCACTACATCTGCAGCTTTTCGCACAAGACCATCATCTATAAAGGCCTGATGATGCCGGCCGACCTGGCCGCGTTCTATCCAGACCTGAGTGACGAGCGCCTGCAAACCGCAATCTGCGTGTTCCACCAGCGCTTCTCCACCAACACCCTGCCGAAATGGCCGCTGGCTCAGCCATTCCGCTTCCTCGCCCACAACGGCGAGATCAACACCATTACCGGTAACCGCAACTGGGCCCAGGCCCGTCGGACCAAGTTCACCAACGATCTGATGGATCTGGAAGAGCTCGGCCCGCTGGTCAACCGTGTCGGTTCCGACTCCTCGAGCATGGACAACATGCTCGAACTGATGGTCACCGGTGGCATCGACCTGTTCCGTGGCGTGCGGATGATCATTCCGCCGGCGTGGCAGAACGTTGAAACCATGGACCCGGACCTGCGTGCGTTCTACGAGTACAACTCGATGCACATGGAGCCGTGGGACGGCCCGGCCGGCGTGGTCATGACCGACGGTCGCTACGCGGTGTGCCTGCTCGACCGTAACGGTCTGCGTCCAGCGCGCTGGGTCACCACCCAGAACGGTTTCATCACCCTCGCCTCGGAAATCGGCGTGTGGGACTACAAGCCTGAAGACGTGATTGCCAAAGGTCGTGTCGGCCCTGGCCAGATCTTCGCCGTGGACACCGAAACCGGGCAGATCCTCGACACCGATGCGATCGACAACCGTCTGAAGTCCCGTCATCCGTACAAGCAATGGCTGCGCAAGAATGCACTGCGTATTCAGGCAACCATGGAAGACAACGACCACGGTTCGGCGTTCTACGACGTCGATCAGCTCAAGCAGTACATGAAGATGTATCAGGTCACGTTCGAGGAGCGCGATCAGGTCCTGCGTCCGCTCGGCGAACAAGGCTACGAAGCCGTGGGCTCGATGGGCGACGACACGCCGATGGCCGTGCTGTCGCAACGTGTGCGCACGCCTTACGACTACTTCCGCCAGCAGTTCGCGCAGGTCACCAACCCGCCGATCGACCCGCTGCGGGAAGCGATTGTGATGTCGCTGGAAATCTGCCTCGGTGCCGAGCGCAACATTTTCCAGGAATCGCCGGAACACGCCTCACGCGTGATCCTCAGCTCGCCAGTGATCTCGCCGGCCAAGTGGCGCTCGCTGATGAACCTCGACCGTCCGGGTTTCGAGCGGCAGATCATCGACCTCAACTACGAGGAAAGCGTCGGCCTCGAAGCGGCGATCCGCAACGTCGCCGATCAGGCCGAAGAAGCCGTGCGTGCCGGTCGTACCCAGATCGTTCTGAGCGACCGTCATATCGCCCCGGGCAAACTGCCGATCCACGCCTCGCTGGCCACCGGCGCGGTGCACCACCGCCTGACCGAAAAAGGCCTGCGCTGCGATTCCAACATCCTCGTTGAAACCGCCACCGCCCGTGACCCGCATCACTTCGCGGTGCTGATCGGTTTCGGCGCCTCGGCGGTGTATCCGTTCCTCGCCTACGAAGTGCTGGGTGACCTGATCCGTACCGGTGAAGTGCTGGGCGACCTCTACGAGGTGTTCAAGAACTACCGTAAAGGCATCACCAAAGGCTTGCTGAAGATCCTGTCGAAGATGGGCATCTCGACCATCGCTTCGTACCGTGGTGCGCAGCTGTTCGAGGCCATCGGCCTGTCCGAAGAAGTCTGCGAGCTGAGCTTCCGTGGCGTGCCGAGCCGCATCAAGGGTGCGCGTTTCGTCGACATCGAAGCCGAACAGAAAGCACTGGCCACCGAAGCCTGGAGTCCGCGTAAGCCGATCCAGCAGGGCGGTCTGCTGAAGTTCGTTCACGGTGGTGAATATCACGCCTACAACCCGGACGTGGTCAACACCCTGCAAGCCGCTGTGCAGCAGGGCGACTACGCCAAGTTCAAGGAATACACCTCGCTGGTGGACAACCGTCCGGTGTCGATGATCCGTGACCTGTTCAAGGTCAAGACCCTCGACACACCGCTGGACATCAGTGAAATCGAACCGCTGGAATCGGTGCTCAAGCGCTTTGACTCCGCCGGTATCTCGCTGGGCGCTCTGTCGCCGGAAGCGCACGAAGCTTTGGCCGAAGCCATGAACCGCCTCGGCGCGCGTTCCAACTCCGGCGAAGGCGGCGAAGATCCGGCGCGCTACGGCACCATCAAGAGTTCGAAAATCAAGCAGGTCGCCACTGGCCGCTTCGGTGTGACCCCGGAATACCTGGTCAACGCTGAAGTGCTGCAGATCAAGGTCGCCCAAGGCGCCAAACCGGGCGAGGGCGGGCAACTGCCGGGCGGCAAAGTGAACGGGCTGATCGCCAAGCTGCGTTATGCAGTGCCGGGCGTGACCCTGATTTCGCCGCCGCCGCACCACGACATCTATTCGATCGAAGACTTGTCGCAGCTGATCTTTGACCTGAAACAGGTCAACCCGAAGGCACTGGTGTCGGTGAAACTCGTGGCTGAAGCGGGCGTCGGCACCATCGCCGCCGGTGTGGCCAAGGCCTACGCGGACCTGATCACCATCTCCGGCTACGACGGTGGCACCGGCGCTTCGCCGCTGACCTCGATCAAATACGCTGGCGCTCCGTGGGAACTCGGTCTGGCTGAAACCCACCAGACTCTGCGCGGCAACGACCTGCGCGGCAAAGTCCGGGTGCAGACCGACGGCGGCCTGAAAACCGGCCTCGACGTGATCAAGGCTGCCATCCTCGGCGCCGAAAGCTTCGGCTTCGGTACTGCGCCGATGATCGCCCTGGGCTGCAAATACCTGCGCATCTGCCACCTGAACAACTGCGCCACCGGCGTCGCGACGCAGAACGAGAAGCTGCGCAAGGATCACTACATCGGTACCGTCGACATGGTGGTGAATTTCTTCACCTACGTCGCCGAAGAAACCCGTGAGTGGCTGGCCAAGCTCGGCGTACGCTCCCTCGAAGAACTGATCGGTCGTACCGATCTGCTGGAAATCCTCGAAGGCCAGACCGCCAAGCAACATCACCTGGATCTGACCCCGCTGCTGGGCAGCGATCACATCCCGGCGGATAAACCGCAGTTCTGCGGCGTTGAACGCAACCCGCCATTCGACCAGGGCCTGCTGGCCGAGAAAATGGTCGAGATGGCCTCGTCGGCAATCAACGACCTCAGTGGTGCCGAGTTCGACCTGGATATCTGCAACTGCGACCGTTCGATCGGCGCACGGATCTCCGGCGAAATCGCCCGCAAGCACGGCAACCAGGGCATGGCGAAAGCGCCAATCACCTTCCGCTTCAAGGGCACTGCCGGGCAGAGCTTCGGCGTGTGGAACGCCGGCGGTCTGAACATGTACCTCGAAGGCGATGCCAACGACTACGTCGGCAAAGGCATGACCGGTGGCAAGCTGACCATCGTGCCGCCGAAGGGCAGCGTTTATAAGACTCAGGAAAGCGCCATCATCGGCAACACCTGCCTGTACGGCGCCACGGGCGGCAAGCTGTTCGCCGCCGGCACCGCAGGCGAGCGTTTCGCCGTGCGTAACTCCGGTGCTCACACGGTTGTGGAAGGCACTGGCGATCACTGCTGCGAGTACATGACCGGTGGTTTTGTCTGCGTTCTGGGCAAGACCGGTTACAACTTCGGCTCTGGCATGACCGGTGGTTTCGCCTACGTGCTCGACCAGGACAACACCTTCGTTGACCGGGTCAACCACGAACTGGTGGAAATCCAGCGGATCAGCGGCGAGGCGATGGAAGCCTATCGCAGCCACCTGCAAAACGTGCTGAACGAGTACGTCACCGAAACCGACAGCGAGTGGGGTCGTGAACTCGCCGAAAACCTCGATGACTACTTGCGCCGTTTCTGGCTGGTCAAACCTAAGGCGGCGAGCTTGAAATCTCTGCTCTCCAGTACTCGTGCGAGTCCGCAATAACGGCGCAGCTGCAAGCCACTGGCTTCAAGCGGCAAGCTGAAGCCAGTGCGCGCTGTATCGGACTAATGTGATTTTCTTGCAGCTTGAAGCTTGTAGCTTGAGGCTGTCGTGTAAGAGGTTTTGAAGATGGCCGAACGTCTCAGTAACGACTTTCAATTCATCGATGTCGGGCGCAAAGATCCGAAGAAGAAACTGTTGCGTCAACGCAAGAAAGAGTTCGTCGAAATCTACGAACCGTTCAAACCCCAGCAGTCGGCCGATCAGGCCCACCGCTGCTTGGGTTGCGGCAACCCGTATTGCGAATGGAAGTGCCCGGTGCACAACTTCATTCCTAACTGGCTGAAGCTGGTCGCCGAGGGCAACATCCTGCAGGCCGCCGAGCTGTCGCACCAGACCAACACCCTGCCGGAAGTCTGCGGCCGGGTGTGCCCGCAGGATCGTCTGTGCGAGGGTGCCTGCACCCTCAACGACGGCTTCGGCGCGGTGACCATCGGTTCGGTCGAGAAGTACATCACCGACACCGCGTTCGCCATGGGCTGGCGTCCGGACATGTCCAAGGTCAAGCCGACCGGCAAGCGTGTCGCGATCATCGGTGCCGGCCCGGCGGGCCTCGGTTGTGCCGACGTGCTGGTGCGTGGCGGCGTGACCCCGGTGGTGTTCGACAAGAACCCGGAAATCGGCGGTTTGCTGACCTTCGGCATCCCCGAGTTCAAGCTGGAGAAGACCGTGCTGAGCAATCGTCGCGAAGTCTTCACTGGCATGGGCATCGAGTTCCGTCTGAACACCGAAGTCGGTAAAGACGTGACCATGGAACAACTGCTCGCCGAATACGATGCAGTGTTCATGGGCATGGGCACCTACACCTACATGAAGGGCGGTTTTGCCGGTGAGGACCTGCCGGGCGTCTATGACGCACTGGACTTCCTGATCGCCAACGTCAACCGCAACCTGGGCTTTGAAAAGTCGCCGGAAGATTTCGTCGACATGAAAGGCAAGAAGGTCGTGGTTCTCGGCGGTGGTGACACGGCGATGGACTGCAACCGCACGTCGATCCGTCAGGGTGCCAAATCGGTGACCTGTGCTTATCGTCGTGACGAAGCGAACATGCCCGGCTCGCGCAAAGAGGTGAAGAACGCCAAGGAAGAAGGCGTGAAGTTCCTCTACAACCGTCAGCCGATCGCCATCGTTGGCGAAGACAAGGTCGAAGGCGTGAAGGTGGTCGAGACCCGTCTCGGCGAACCGGACGCCCGTGGCCGCCGCAGCCCTGAGCCGATCCCGGGTTCCGAAGAGATCATCCCGGCGGACGCCGTGGTTATCGCTTTCGGCTTCCGCCCTAGCCCGGCGCCGTGGTTCGAGCAGTTCGAGATCCAGACCGACAGCCAGGGCCGCGTTGTGGCGCCTGAGCAAGGTCAGTACAAGCACCAGACCAGCAATCCGAAAATCTTTGCCGGTGGCGACATGGTGCGCGGTTCCGACCTGGTGGTGACGGCGATTTTCGAAGGGCGCAATGCCGCCGAAGGGATCCTCGATTACCTGGGCGTCTAAACCCTGATCCTGAGTCAAAAGCAATAACCCTGTGGGAGCGAGCTTGCTCGCGAAAGCGGTGGATCAGCCAACAGCAATGTTGAATGTGAAGCCCTCTTCGCGAGCAAGCTCGCTCCCACAGTTGTTTCTCGGTGTTGCTGAGAACGCATTTCCAACGCAATAAATTGACCCGATAGACAAAAGGCTGACCTGCATCCGTGCCTTTTGCGTCGCGCTCTGAGAAAATGCCCGCACTTTTTTTCCGGATGCCGACATGACTGCCCTGAAGAACGACCGTTTCCTCCGCGCCCTGCTCAAGCAACCCGTTGACGTCACCCCGGTGTGGATGATGCGCCAGGCCGGCCGCTACCTGCCGGAATACCGCGCCAGCCGTGCCCACGCCGGTGACTTCATGAGCCTGTGCATGAATCCGGAATTCGCCTGCGAAGTCACCCTGCAACCGCTCGACCGCTATCCGCAACTGGACGCGGCGATCCTGTTTTCCGACATCCTCACCATTCCCGATGCGATGGGCCAGGGCCTGTACTTCGAGACTGGTGAAGGGCCGCGTTTCAAGAAAGTCGTCAGCACCCTGGCGGACATCGAAGCGCTACCGATCCCTGATCCGCACAAGGACCTCGGCTACGTGATGGACGCGGTCAGCACCATCCGTCGTGAGCTGAACGGGCGCGTGCCGCTGATCGGTTTCTCCGGCAGCCCGTGGACCCTGGCGACGTACATGGTTGAAGGCGGCTCGTCGAAAGACTTCCGCAAGACCAAAGCGATGCTCTACGACAACCCGCAAGCCATGCACCTGCTGCTGGATAAACTGGCGCAGTCGGTGACCTCGTACCTCAACGGCCAGATCATGGCCGGCGCGCAAGCGGTGCAGATCTTCGACACCTGGGGCGGCAATCTGTCGGCGGCGGCGTATCAAGAGTTCTCGCTGGCCTACATGAAGAAAATCGTCAGCGGCCTGATCCGTGAACACGACGGTCGCAAGGTGCCGGTGATCCTCTTCACCAAGAACGGCGGCCTGTGGCTGGAAAGCATCGCCGAGGCCGGCGCTGACGCCTTGGGCCTGGACTGGACCTGCGACATCGGCAACGCCCGCGCCCGCGTCGGCGACAAGGTCGCGCTGCAAGGCAACATGGACCCGACCGTGCTGTACGCCAAACCGGAAGCGATCCGCACTGAAGTCGGGCGCATTCTCGCCAGCTATGGCAAGGGCAGCGGCCACGTGTTCAACCTTGGCCATGGCATCACGCCAGAGGTTGATCCGGAACATGCCGGCGCGTTCCTGCGCGCGGTGCATGAGCTGTCGGCGCAGTATCACGAGTGATCGCCACACCATAAAAAACGCCCGGCCAATGCCGGGCGTTTTTGTTTCCACGATTCAATGTCGGACACAGATGAAATGTGGGAGCGAGCTTGCTCGCGAAAGCGGTGGATCAGCAACTTTTGCATCAACTGACACAACGCCTTCGCGAGCAAGCTCGCTCCCACATTGGGTTTTGTGTCAGGCTTTTACACCGCCGAGCGGCGGCAACTTCGCCAGCTTCAACGCCACCAGTAGCGCGATCAGCAACAGTGAGCCTATAAACAGACCAATCCCGTTCCAGCCACCCAAATGCCAGAACACCCCGCCTGCCGTCCCGGCAATACTCGACCCCGCGTAATAACTGAACAGATACAACGACGACGCCTGCCCCTTGGCCTTGGTCGCGCGCCGACCAATCCAGCTGCTGGCCACCGAATGCGCGCCAAAGAAGCCAAAGGTGAAAATCAACATGCCGACAATCACCAGCAACAGCGGCGTAAACATCGTCAACGCAAGGCCGGCAAACATCAGCGCAATGGTCGCCCACAGCACCTTGCGTCGCCCCAGTTTGTCCGCCAGCGAACCAATCTTCGCCGAGCTGTAGATCCCTGACAGATACACCACCGACAACAATCCAACGAACACCTGATCGAGGTTGTACGGCGCGGCCAGCAAGCGATAGCCAATGTAGTTGAACAGCGTGACGAACGCGCCCATCAGCACGAATGCTTCAAGAAACAGCAGCGGCAGACCGGCATCGCGAAAATGCATGGTGAAGCCGTCGAGCAAACTGCGCGGGTGCAGCGAGCGCGAGCGGAAGTTGCGCGACTCGGGGAGGATCTTCCAGAACACCGCTGCGGCAATCATCGCCAGACCGCCGATCACCAGCATCGCCGTGTGCCAGCTGACGAAGTCGATCAATACCCCGGTGATCAAACGCCCGCTCATCCCGCCAATCGCGTTGCCGCCGATGTACAAACCCATCGCCAGGCCTATGTGTTGCGGATGGATCTCTTCACTCAAATAAGTCATCGCCACCGCTGCCAGTCCGCTGAGCGACAGCCCGATCAGCGCGCGCATGATCAGCACACCTTCCCAACTCGGCATCATTGCACTGGCCATGGTGCACAGCGCCGCTGCGAACAGCGCAGTCACCATCACCGGTTTGCGCCCGACCCGATCAGAGATCGGTCCGGTGATCAGCAGGCCGATGGCGAGCATGCCGGTCGCCACCGAGAGAATCAGGCTGCTCTGCGCCGCGTTGATCCCGTACTCGTGGGACAGCAGCGGCATCATCGGCTGCACGCAGTAGAGCAGGGCAAAGGTCGCGAACCCGCCGCTGAACAGCGCCAGTACCGTGCGCATGAACATCGGCGTGCCTTTTTCGATGTAGATCTCTTGCAGTTCGGCGACGACATCGTCCGCCGCAGCAGGCGGGACTTCGTGGGCAAGGGGCGCGACAGCAGTTTTCACATCAGACCTCGGGGTGCACGGCCAGGCAGGCAATGAAAAAATCATATAGCTGGCTAATGTTTCTATCCAATATATTGTTCGACCTGTTTGATAGCTTTAACGACCTAATGAGGTGTTCATGGAATTGCGTCACCTGCGCTACTTCATCGCCGTTGCCGAAGAGCTGCATTTCGGCCGCGCGGCACAGGTGCTGGGTATTTCCCAGCCACCGCTGAGCCAGCAGATTCAGGCGCTGGAGCAAGAGGTCGGTGCACGATTGTTCGAGCGGACCAATCGTCGGGTCGAACTGAGCGAAGCCGGCAGATTGTTTCTGGAGGAAGCGCGGCTGGTGCTGGCGCAGGTCGACAAAGCGGCGGATGTCGCAAGACGTGCGCAATTGGGGGAGCTGGGCGAATTGAAGATCGGCTTTACCTCATCGGCGCCGTTCAACTCGACGATTCCCCAGGCGATCTTTGCCTTTCGCCAGCGTTTTCCGGCGGTGCACCTTAACCTTCGTGAGATGAGCAGCACGCAAGTCGCCGAAGGGCTGGTGGATGAGTCGATCGAGGTCGGCATCATGCGTCCGCTGGGCCTGCCGGACTCGCTGAGCGTGGTGGAGCTGATGCGTGAGCCGCTGGTGGCGGTGCTTGGCTCCAAACATCCGCTGGCGCAGGGCAGCGAGGAAGGGCTTTTCCTTTCGGCGCTGGCGCTGGAGCCGTTCGTGTTCTTTCCGCGCAGCTACGGCAGCGGGCTGTATGCGCAACTGCTGAGTCTGGCGCGTGATGCCGGATTCAGCCCGCACTTCGCCCAGGAGGCCGGAGAGGCGATGACCATCATCGGTCTGGTCGCAGCGGGGCTGGGGGTTTCGGTGTTGCCGGCGTCCTATCAGCGGATGCGCATTGAAGGCGTGGTCTATCGACCGCTGCTTGATCCGGAGGCGGTGTCGGCGGTGTGGCTGGTGCAGCGCAAGGACCAGAAATCGCCGATGGCCAAGGCGTTTGTCGACCTGCTCACGCGCAAGGTTGAGCCTTCAATTGGGTAATGGCGGCTTGTCGCTTGGCATGATGAATCCTGTCGTTCGTAGTTCAGGCAGAATTTTGATAGTTGGGTCTTGAGTTGCGGTGACGCCTGTCAAACCCGCCGGCAACCGTTATTGCTGCGGAGGGGCACCGGTGGGATACCTTCGTTGTCTAAAATTCCTCTTTGTCGCTATCAATGACAACCACTGATACTGCGCAATAAATGGTTTTAGATTGAATCGTATCTTGAATCTGTTCGCTGTAGGTGCCGGGCAATAGAAGTTCGTTTTCTATGGCGTCGTCAATTTCAAATACAAAGTGTTGAATGGATATGTTTTCTGTGGAGCCATTGGCTTCAACTTTTAGAGTGAATTCATGATCTTTATAGTCAATGTTTTCCTCTGTTTTCCTATCTTCCGCTGTTTTCTTTTTGTCGTCCGTGACAGTTTTCATCATTTCCCGGATTTTGTTTTCAAGGTTTTCAATGGGGGTGTACATGGTCGCTACCTTTTGAGTGAGATTGGCGCGAAAGTTACGGCATAATAAATTTTGTTGCTGGGAGGTAGTCAGGTTTTTGATAATAAGGGTTTTGAGTTGCAGCGACGACTGTGAAACCCACCGGTGACCGTTTATATGAGGGAGGATAGCCGGTGGGTTACATTAATTGTCTAAGATGGCTCCTCGATATCTTTGATGTACAGCGATATTACGTAATGAATGGGTTCAGAGTCATATATGTTATTAATTTGTTCGGTCCAGGTGCTAGTGGTCTCTACGTCGTCGTCTAAGTGTTCGTCAATCTCCGCTATGAAGTCTTCAAGGGATTTAAGGGGTGTGTTTTGCTGGGATTTATTGAGTTTAACTTTTATATCAATGTGATAGTTATTTCTATAGACTATCTCTCTCTCGCCTCTCGAGGCGTCTTCTGTTATAAAGTCGTCGTACGTGACAGCTCGAATCAGTTCTCGAATTGTATCTTCAAGGTCGGCGTCTTCCATGGTTTTTTACCTTTGGAGTGAAGTTAGTGCAAAAGTTATAAGCAGAGTCGTGTCACAACAATAATCTAACCGGCTTCAATGGTTTTGACACCTGTCAGAAATGACAGGTGTTTAGACTGTATGGCTATCGCCGCAATTTCTCTTATGTTTTTTTACGCTGTGATTACGTGGCGGTTATTTGCAAGACGGTTTGAAGGGGTTGTTCAGTAAGTGAGACAGTGCAGGCGTGTGAGTTAAATAACGTTCTGATATATCGCAGCTTTTTCAGCTCACCGGTTAAACAACCAGAGACAAACCAGCTCAGAGCAAGCGTGTCGAAATTGTTCATGACCAGATGCAGTTGGAGCCGTGGCGGATGAGTGCCTTGCTCTAGGACACGCTACGCGGCGTCAAGGGTCAAACAGGGTGATGTCAGTCGTTCAGCGTAAGCAAGATCACCCCGGCAACCCCTCACGCGATACCTTTTGCGCAACGAAATGCACCGAGTGGTTGGTAGAGAAAAATGTCACTTGGCGATTTTCCAGTTGGTCAGGGTTTTGTCTGTCAGGCATCTCGGCGATCAAAGGCCGCTTTTGCCCCGTCTGCACGCGGATATTGTCACCAGGCGCTGTAGTCCGTGTCGGTGAAGGTAGCGAAGCGAGGGCGCAGGCAACTACACTCGGTCATTCTTTGATACACGGAGGTTTTGTCATGCGGCGCGTGGTGTTCAATCAGAAAGGTGGCGTGGGCAAATCCAGCATTGCCTGCAATCTGGCGGCGGTCAGCGCCAGCGAGGGTTATCGCACGCTGTTGGTGGATCTCGATGCCCAGGCCAACTCCACTCAATATCTGACAGGGCTCACCGGCGACGACATCCCGATGGGCATTGCCGATTTCTTCAAGCAGACGCTGTCATCGGGGCCGTTTTCGAAAAAGAATCAGGCCGATATCTACGAAACCCCATTCGACAATTTGCACATCATCACCGCCACCGCTGAGCTGGCCGACCTGCAGCCCAAGCTCGAGGCCAAGCACAAGATCAACAAGCTGCGTAAGTTGCTGGATGAATTGTCCGAGGATTACGACCGGATCTACCTCGATACGCCACCGGCGCTGAACTTCTACGCGGTATCGGCGCTGATTGCTGCGGATCGCGTGCTGATCCCCTTCGATTGCGACAGCTTCTCGCGTCAGGCACTGTACGGGCTGATCGCGGAAATCGAAGAGCTGAAAGACGACCACAATGAAGGCCTGGAGGTCGAAGGCATCGTCGTCAACCAATTCCAGGCCCGGGCGAGCCTGCCGCAGCAGATTCTCGATGAGTTGATTGCCGAAGGTCTACCGGTGTTGCCGGTGTATCTGAGCAGTTCGGTACGCATGCGCGAATCGCACCAGGCCAGCATGCCGCTGATTCACCTCGACCCGAAACACAAACTGACGCAGCAGTTCGTTGAGCTGCACAACTTGCTCGAAGACCACTGATCTCTTGGGCTACGCAGATCCCCTGTAGGAGTGAGCCTGCTCGCGATGAGGTCCTTTCAGCCAACACTTGAGTGGACTGACAGAACCCCATCGCGAGCAGGCTCACTTCCACAATTTGATTTACGGTGTGTCAGATGCCTTGGCTATGCAGCCACGCCATCAACTGCGGCAATGGAAACGCGCCGCTCTGCCGCGCTACTTCCCGGCCGTTCCTGAACAGAATCAGGCTCGGAATCGAACGAATCCCCAACTGCGCCGACAGTTGCTGATTGGCCTCACTGTCCAGCTTGGCCAACCGGCACTTGCCCGCCAACTGCGCCGCCGCCTGCTCGAACACCGGTGCAAACGACTTGCACGGCCCGCACCAGTCCGCCCACACGTCCACCAGCAGCGGCAGATCACCCTTGATCTGGCTGGCGTAGTCGCCTTGCTTGAGTTCGAACGGCTTGCTCAGCAGTACGGCGGATTTGCAGCGCCCGCATTTTGGCTGGTCCGCGAGGCGCTCGGCCGGGATGCGGTTGAGGCCGTTGCAGGAGGGGCAGGGGATGAGGAGTGGGTTGGTCATGAGGGCATTCCGCAAGTGAGCTGATAACACCTAGTTGGAGACGTTTGTTCAGATTTTCAATCATGCGGCTTTCAACGTAAGACCTGGGCCAAGACGTACCGGCGTGGCCGTTGGTTTGTCTTGCATTATCGCAATTTGCGATATGCAGTCGACGAGATCCTCGAAATAACCGGCGATGACGAGTCGCATCCACTCACGAGTCTGGTGGAGATCATCAGTGACTGGATTGCGGAATGGGATCGCACACATCACCCCATGGCCGAGGCAAGTGGCGAAGAGGTCCTCGGCTACATGATGCGCGAACATGGACTGACCCAGAGCGACCTGCCGGGTGTTGGTACTCAATCTGTCGTTTCAGAAATTCTGAACGGCAAGCGCAAGTTGAACCTGCGGCAGGTCCGCTGGTTGGCGGACCACTTCAAGGTGCCTGTAGACGTGTTTATCTAGACCGCCTCAAGACGAACAACTGATCTCCAGATGCTTGCCCCACTCCGGCGGCCGCTCGGCATAACCCTCCATCCCCGGCTGCTGTTCAAACGGTTTGCTCAGCACCGCATGCAGCCGGCGCACCTCTGAGTAATCGCCTTGCTCCGCCGCATCAATAGCTTTTTGCGCCAGATAATTGCGCAGGATGTACAGCGGATTGACCGCGTGCATTCGCGTGCGGCGCTGCGCCTGATCGGTGTCACCGTCGCGGGCGACCCGGGCGACGTAGCGTTCGCCCCAGGCGTCAAAGCCCTTGATGTCGACGAAATCATCGCGCAAACGGGCGACGGCCTGTTCGGCGGGTTCTTCACCGAGACGGCGGAAGAACAGCGTGTAATCGACGCCGCTGTTCTGCATCAGTTGCAGCAGGTTCTCCAGCAGCTGTTGGTCATCCTCTTCCGCCGTGGTAAAGCCGAAGCGGCGGCGCATCAGGTCAAGGTAATGCGCCTGGAACAAGGGCAAGTACAGGCCGAGGGTTTCGCGCAGGGCTTCGACGCTGATGAACGGCGTCAACGCCTGGGCCAGCGCGCTGAGGTTCCATTGGCCGACCGGCACCTGATTGCTGAACGAGTAGCGGCCCTGATCATCGGAATGGTTGCAGATGAAGTGGGCGTCGAAATCATCGAGGAACGCGAACGGGCCGAAGTCGAAGGTGATGCCGAGGATCGACATGTTGTCGGTGTTCATCACGCCGTGGCAGAAGCCGTAGGCCTGCCACTTGGCGATCAGTGCGGCATTGCGCTCGACGATCTCGCGGAACATCGCCAGATACGGCTCCGGTTGTTCCAGGCACTCGGGGAAGTGCATCGCCAACACGTGCTCGCCGAGTTGCTTCTGCTGCTCGGGACGCTTGGTGTAGTAGAAATATTCGAAGTGGCCGAAGCGCACATGGCTCGGTGCCAGACGCAGGACCATCGCCGCACGTTCCTGCTTCTCGCGCCACACCGGGGTGTCGGAACCGATCACGCAGGCGGCCCGCGAAGACGGGATGTTCAGCGCGTGCAGCGCTTCGGAGGCGAGGAACTCGCGGATCGACGAACGCAGAACGGCGCGACCGTCCCCCATGCGTGAAAACGGCGTCTGTCCGGCGCCCTTCAGGTGCAAGTCCCAGTGCTCACCAGCGCTGTTGTAGACCTCGCCGAGCAACAAGCCACGACCGTCACCCAGTTGCGGTGTGTAGCCGCCGAACTGATGCCCGGAATAGACCATCGCCCGCGGCTCGGCATCGGCCCACAACTTGTGGCCGCCAAACAGTTCGGCGAACTCCTCGGTTTCGGCGCTCGCCGGGTCGAGATCCAGCAAGGCGAGGGCCGCCGGGCTGGCG
>NZ_QAIU01000481.1:3109-5987 GCF_003061205.1 Pseudomonas sp. HMWF006 | reverse complement strand
GATTGTCGATCGGCTCGGGCAGCACGTGGGCGGAGAACGCGTCGCCCAGGCGGGCGAAGCGATTGTCGAAGGTCAGTTCGTCGAGGGCTTTCAAGGGCCGGCTCCAGCAGAATGTCCGAGCATTCTGCTGGGAATAGGCCGGTTAGTCGAGTTTGGCCGGCGGCGGCTCTTGCAGCGGTTTCTGATCGTCGGCGATGGGCACGATGGTTTTCGTTTCTGGCTCGATCGGCACCATCTTGTATTCCTGACCGTGAAGGTTCTTCAGATAAACCTCCATCTGGCGGAACGAGATGTTGATGTGCTGCTTCTTGAACTCGCGGTTGATGAAGCGGTTGACCTCATCAAGCACCGGGTTGCGGTCGCCCAGGTCACGCACGTGCATGCGCAACTCGTGATCGAGAGTGCTTTCGCCGAAGTTGAGGAAGTACACGTGCGGCTCGGGCTCCTTGAGCACACGCGGGTTTTCCCGGGCAGCCTTGAGCAGCAGTTCCTTGACCAGATCCAGGTCGGAGCCGTAGTCGACGCCCAGTTTCAGGGTGACGCGGGTGATGGTGTCGGTCAGCGACCAGTTGATCAGTTGCCCGGTGATGAACGTCTTGTTCGGGACAATGATGTCCTTGCGGTCGAAGTCGGTGATGGTCGTGGCGCGGATGCGGATCTTGCTGACCGTGCCCGACAGGTTGCCGATGGTGATGGTGTCACCGATCCGCACCGGGCGTTCGAACAGGATCATGATGCCGGAGATAAAGTTGGCGAAGATCTCCTGCATGCCGAAACCGAGGCCGACCGACAGCGCCGCCACCAGCCATTGCAACTTGTCCCAGCTCACGCCGAGGGTCGACAGGGTCGAGACGAAACCGACGCCGGCGATCACATACGACAGCAACGTCGTGGTCGCGTAGGCACTGCCCTGGGCCAGATTGAGTTTCGACAGCACGAACACTTCCAGCAGGCCCGGCAGGTTGCGCGCGAGGGCGAAGGTGATGCCGATGATGATCAGTGCGCCGAGCATGTCGCCGATGCTGATCGGCACCATGCTCATGTTGGCGCCGGTGCCGCTGGTGTATTCGTAGAGGGTGATGTTGTCGAGGTACGAGAACACCGAAATCAGGTCCGACCAGACCCAGTACAGCGCCGCGATGAAGCCGCCGAGCAGGGCCAGACGGATCAGGCGCAGGGACTGTTCGTTGACCTTCTCGATGTCCAGTGTCGGTTCTTCGATCACGGCTTCGCCGTCGCCGGCCTCTTTTGCCGCCTGACGTTTGGCCAGGGCGCGCTGGTAGGCCAGACGTCGGGCGGCAACCGCCAGACCCCGGACGAAGGTGGCTTCGATCACCAGCCAGAACATCAGCAGGTACAGGGTGTTGATCAAGCGGTCGCTGAGTTTCAGCGCGGTGTAGTAGTAGCCGAAGCACACCGCGACGAACAGGGCGATCGGCAGCAAGGTGAACATCACGCCCACGGCCTTGCGGAACAACGAAGTATTTTCGTGGGCCGGGCTGCTGATCAGCAGACGGCTGAGCAGCCAGGCCATCAGGGCGTAGCAGGTCAGCACCACCGGCATGCCGAGAACGTCGTCAGCCAGTGCGGCCGGTTGCAGTTCGGCCACGGCGACTACGGTCACCAGCGCCATGACCACCAGTCCGAGGCGACGGATCCAGCCCTGGAGGAATTCGACCTGGGGTTTTTCCCAGCGGAAGTGCAACTCTGCCACGCCACCTGGCGAGAGAATCCGGTAGGCGGTGTAGAACACCAGCCATGCCTGACCCATTTGCAGCAGCGCCGCGCCCATGTTGGCGTTTTGTCCGCGGGCGTCGATCTGCAGGGCCAGTCCGCACAGGGCCAGGCCAAGGGCGACGGGCATCGCCAGCAGAATATTGATCAGGATCGCCTGCGGGGTGTGCCACTGGCTGTCACGCTTGAAGTGACCGATGTCCTGGTGAACCTTGTTCAACCGCGCATACAGCGCCTTGCGCCGCCACAGCAGCGCGCCGATCAGCAATGCCAGCGGCAGGAACAGCAGCGGACGCTGGGTCAGGCCGTCGGTCAGCTCGCTCAGGCTTGAGGCCAGCGGCAGGGTGTCGATCTGGCGTTTGAGCCGCTCCGGCACGCCGCGCATCCATTCCACGTCCAGCGGCTTGTTGCTGGGAATCCAGAACATCTGCTCATCGAGGGTTGCGCGCAGGCTTTGGGCAGTGCTCAGCAGTTGCTTCTGGTTGAGTTGCAGGGTGATTGATTCGTTGAGCACCGCGCTCAGTTCGCGGTTCAGCCGTTCCAGCAGGTCGGCGCGGGTGTTGGCCAGGTCCAGCAGGCTCTTGCGCAGTTGCGGGGTGACTTGCTCCGGCGGCTGGGTGGAGAGCAGGTTGTCGACGTAGGTCGCCGGGTTGCTCAGCAGTTCACGCTGCTGGCTGACTTCGAACTGATACAGGCGAATGTCGGCGATCTGGTCGGCCAGGTCACGATCGACCTTGAGGCGCGGCAGGGCCTGCTTTTGTTTATAGAGAATCTTCGACAGCAGCAGACTGCCCTTGAGCACGTTGATCTGTTCATCCAGGGCCGAGTCGCTCTGGGTCAGGCTGTCGAGTTGCTGTTTGGTTTGCAGGTTCTGCTGGGTGACTTCGTTGAGACGGTCGGTGCTTTTCAGCAGGTAGTCGGAGAGCTTGAGGTTGGCCGTGCTTTCGCTGGCGAGCAGGCTGCTGCCGCCGGCCTTCTGCGCTTCGATCGACTGCTGGGTAACGGTCTCCTGGGACTGCGCCAGACGCTTCTGGTTGATCAGGGTTTGCAGTTCCTGAATCTCGCGGTCGAGGCGGTCGGATTTCTCCGAGAGCAGGTCATGCTGGCTGTTGCCCAGATCCTGCAACTGGCTGTTGCCGGCCAG
>NZ_QAIU01000481.1:0-3099 GCF_003061205.1 Pseudomonas sp. HMWF006 | reverse complement strand
GTGATGATCAGGCTGTTGGCGTCGGCCAGGGCTTTTTGCAGATCGCTCTGCTGGGTCGAACGATCGGTGAGGATCTGTTCCAACTGCTGGATCGATTCCTTGGGAAAGCGCTGCGCCACCGGCACCACGGCGGAGGCCTTGAGGCGCGTCAATTCGCGGGTGTTCTCGACAGTCTGCTTCGGCGCGCTTGCCAGTTGCTGTTTGAGGTCGATCAGCTTCTGTTCATAGTCACGCTGGTTGTTCAACTGATTGAGCGTGTTCTGCAGGACGGTTTGCAGGGTCTTTTTATCGGCGTCCGGCAGTTTGCTGTCGGCGAGTTTGTCCAGGCTGGCCTGCACGGCTTCGCTGGACGGCGGTTCGGCGGCATACAGCGGCCCGACGGAAAGACTCAGGCCCAGCAGGGCCGCGAAAAAGAAAGAGCGCAGGGTAGGCATAGAGACCGGTCAAGCAAGTGAGAGTGGACGCAGTTTAGAGGAAGAGACCGGGACCCGGGCGACTTCCTTCGGGGAATCTGACGCCCACTTTGCCGATCTTGTTCCCGTCCATGACCGCGACCGTCCAGTGAGTGTTGTTCCACTCCACCTGGTCGCCGACGATTGGTGCACCACCGACCTTGTGGGCAATGAACGCACCGAGGGTCATGTCCGGATCGATGCCGTCGGCCGGCAACCCGTAAAGCGCTGCAACCGCTTTAAGCTGGGCGTCTCCTTCGAGTACAAAGTCGCCGAAGAAGCGCAGATCCAGACCGCGTTGCGGTGCCTGGCTGAACAGTTTGCCGAGGGCCGGCAAGTTGTGTTCATGGCCGATAACACACAACAAATCATCGACTTCCAGCACCGTGCTACCCGACGGATGGAGCAGTTGCTGGCCGCGAAACAGGGCGGCGATGCGCGTGCCTTCGGGCATTTTCAGTTCACGCAGGGGCGAACCGATGCACCATTTCTCGGCGCCGAGCTTGTAAACGAACAGCTCCCACTCGCTGGTGATGTGCACCTCCAGTGCGGAACGCGAGATCGGCGCCGGCTCCGGCGGTACCGTCACCTTCAACAGCTTGGCCACCCACGGCAGGCTCGTGCCCTGCACCAGCAGCGACACCAGCACGATGAAAAACGCGAGGTTGAAGTACAGCTGCGCATTCGGCAGCCCGGCCATCAACGGGAACACCGCGAGAATGATCGGCACCGCGCCGCGCAGGCCGACCCAGGAAATAAAGGCTTTCTCGCGGCCGTGGAACGCCTTGAACGGCAGCAGGCCGACGACCACCGACAGCGGCCGGGCGAACAGAATCATCCACAGCGCCAGACCCAGTGCCGGCAGGGCGATCGGCAGTAAATCATGCGGCGTGACCAGCAGCCCCAGCACGAGGAACATGCCGATCTGCGCCAGCCACGCCATGCCGTCGAGCATGTGCAGAATGCCGTGACGGCTGCGCACCGGGCGGTTGCCGATCACCAGGCCACACAGATAAACAGCGAGGAAGCCGCTGCCATGCAGGGCGTTGGTCAGAGCGAACACCACCAGACCGCCAGCGATCACCAGAATCGGGTACAGGCCGGTGGCGAGGTTGATCCGGTTGACCAGTTGCAACATCAACCAGCCGCCACCGAGGCCGATCACGCCACCGATGCCGAACTCGCGGATCAGGTGGGTCAACAGGCTCCAGTGCAGGCCGGTCTGGCCGCTGGCGAGCATGTCGATCAGGGTCACGGTGAGGAACACCGCCATCGGGTCGTTGCTGCCGGACTCGATTTCCAGGCTGGCGGTCACCCGTTCGTTGAGTCCCTTGCCGCCGAGCAGCGAGAACACCGCTGCGGCGTCCGTGGAGCCGACGATGGCGCCGATCAGCAGGCCTTGAATCAGATTGAGGTCGAACAGCCACGCCGCTGCCATGCCGGTCAGCCCGGTGGTGATCAATACCCCGACCGTGGCCAGCGACAGCGCCGGCCACAAGGCCACACGGAAACTTGAAACCCGGGTGCGCAAACCACCGTCGAGCAGGATCACTGCCAGGGCGAGGTTGCCGACCAGATAGGCGGTCGGGTAGTTATCGAAAATGATCCCGCCGCCATCGACCCCGGCGGCCATGCCGACCGCAAGGATGATGACCAGAATCGGAATGCCGAGACGCGAAGACAGGGAACTGACAAGAATGCTTGCACCTACCAGCAACGCGCCGATCAAGAACAGGCTGTTGATGGTCGTCGCATTCAAAGGCAGTACTCCAGAAGCGTAAAGACGGGCACAAACTGACCATGCAGTCTGCGTGCCAGCGATTCTAACCTGTTGAAATGTGATGCTGTCAAAAAGCTTTTTACGCTGGGGGATTCGAGGTTTGGGTTCGGCTGGCGATGGTTGCCCTCACCCTAGCCCTCTCCCGGGGGGAGAGGGGACTGATCGAGGTGTCTGGGCGAAGTACATCGACCTGAAAATTCTGAGTCGAACTCAGGTTTGAAAGGCACACAGATCTGCTCCCTCTCACTCTGGGAGAGGAGACTGATCAAGGTGTTTGTGCGAGGTACGCCAACCTGAAAGTCCGGAGTCGAACTCGGATTTTGAAAAGCCTCACCCCAGCCCTCTCCCTCTGGGAGAGGAGGCTGATCAAGGTGTTTGGGCGATGTACGCCGACCTGAAAGTCCGAAGTCGAACTCAGGTTTTGAAAAGCCCCCGATCTGCTCCCTCTCCCTCTGGGAGAGGGCTGGGGTGAGGGTGCTTTTGCTTTTGATCGAGTGAATCAGAGGCTGAACCGCCCAACCATGTTGTTCAAATCCAGCGCCAGACGCGACAGCTCGTTGCTCGCCGCACTGGTCTGATTCGCGCCGGTGGCCGATTGCACCGACAGGTCGCGGATGTTCACCAGGTTGCGATCCACCTCGCGGGCCACTTGTGCCTGCTCTTCGGCGGCGCTGGCGATCACCAGGTTGCGCTCGTTGATCTCGACGATTGCGGTGTTGATGGTGTCCAGCGACATCCCGGCGCCCCGGGCGATGTTCAGTGTCGACTCGGCGCGTTCGGTGCTGTTGCGCATCGAGTCCACCGCGTGTTCGGTGCCGCTCTGAATGCTGCCGATCATCCGCTCGATTTCGCTGGTCGACTGTTGGG
>NZ_QAIU01000480.1:0-1370 GCF_003061205.1 Pseudomonas sp. HMWF006 | reverse complement strand
CCCCGGCATGTAGGTTTCGTACAACCGCATCAGTTCGGGCATCTGTGCTTTACAGTGCTGTTCGGCGAACGTCAGTACTTGGGGTAAATCATCCCACGCGGCGTTGACCGCGCGTTGCGCGGCGGCGACCCTGGCGCGAGGTGGCTCGTCATTGCGATGTTGGACGTAAATCAATCGGCTGCCGAATTGGTATTCGCATTGCCAGACACCCGATGGAGCACGCCAGTGGCCAAGCATGGATTCGGTCAGTAAATTGATGCCCATATGGGTGCCACACATATTAAAAGGTGTTCAGGGTACCCTCTCAAATACCGACCTGGGAAGGCCGTAGGCATTTGGGCTATTTGCCCGAAACCCATGGGGATCCCACCGGCAGCAATGGGACGAAAGCAGCTTCTTGTAAAGGGCAGCTTTTGGCCGAAAGCAATCGATCGTGAGCGTCAGCTTTTGGCCGGTTTCAGCCTGTCGCGACAGATCAAAATCGAACCAAAAGCGGGCATTTTTAAGGTGATCTTTTGATTCCCCACTGTCTGTCTTATTGCTGCCGTTCAATCAGAATCCATATCCGTGATATCGCTCAAATTGGAAGCTCCCAGGAAGTAGAACAGTCCAGCTGCAACAATGAAGAGCGCAAGCATGTAGAAGATGTAGTGGGGAGGCTGAGTCGCCAATACGATTCCGCAAAGCACCGGCCCCAGCGCCGCGCCGAGGTTGGACAGGTTTTGTGCTCCGTAATACATGCCGCGCAGGTTGTCCGGAGCGATTTTGTCGATGAACATGTACTCGGCGGGGAATACGATGATCTCGCCGACCGTAAAAATGGCTATGGAAATGACCCAGAGCAGGATAGAGGTCGACAGGGCAAAACCCGCCAACCCCAGCATGAACATACTCAGTCCCGCGACCAGCCACAGATTCAGATGCCTGTGAGAGATCTTCCTGCCTATGGAGTATTGCAAACTGATCACCATCAGCGCATTGGTCGCCACAACGGTGCTGATGATCTGGTAGGTGGATTCTGGTGTAGTAGTGACCACCAGATACTGGGAGAGATAAGCGGTGAACTGGCCAAAAACCACCGCACTAAGCAGCCCACCAAGGGTGAAACACACCAACCGATAATCTTGGAGTAACAGTTTTCCCACGGCCAGAAACGGTACTGGTTTCTGAGCTGAATCGGTGGCGTTCAGGTCTCTATTGCCCCAAACGAAATAGATGAAAAAGAATCCTGCTCCAAGCCCGGCTGATAATAGGAATGGCAAGCTGAGATCCAGTTTGGCCATGCCAGCGCCAAGAAACGGGCCGACGGCATACCCGATGTTGGTCAGCGTATATTTGATCGAGAAAACTTCGCTGCGATCAGTGACGGG
>NZ_QAIU01000479.1:9221-11309 GCF_003061205.1 Pseudomonas sp. HMWF006 | reverse complement strand
GCGCAATACCATGGGCCTGCGCTCGCCGATCCACTCGCTGGCACGGATTCTCAATCCGCTGCGCGCGCGTTGTGGTCTGCAGAGTATTTTCCACCCGGGTTATCAAGCCGTGCACCGAGAGGCCAGCGGCCTGCTCGGAGACACGGCGATTGTGGTCAAGGGCGACGGCGGTGAAATCGAGATCAATCCGGACGCCGACAGCCACTTGTACGGCACCGCCGGCGGCGAGAGCTGGGACGAGGAATGGCCGCAGCTGTCGAGCCAGCGCCACGTCAAACCGGCCGCGCTGGACATCGAGCATCTGAAAGCGGTGTGGCGCGGCGAGGTGGTCGACAGCTATCCGCAATTGGCCCTGATTTCGACCATGGCCCTGGCCCTGCGCGGGCTTGGCCAAAGCCGCGAGCAAGCCTTCGAAACCGCCGAACGCTACTGGGCCGCGCGGAACAAATCGATTTAACCGATCATTCGCGCCCGATCTTTGCGCTTTTTGTTCGAACCCATCGGAATAGACTCGACTCCAACGTTTATTGGTTTATGGAGTCTTGATCATGGGTTTACTCGTCGATGGCCACTGGCAGGACAAGTGGTACGAAAGCAGCAAGGACGGCGCGTTCCAGCGCGAACAGGCGCAGCGGCGTCACTGGGTCACCGCTGACGGCCAGCCGGGGCCGAGCGGTGAAGGCGGTTTTGCCGCTGAAGCCGGACGCTACCACCTCTACGTGTCCCTCGCCTGCCCGTGGGCACACCGCACGCTGATCCTGCGCAAACTCAAGGGTCTGGAAAAGCTGATCGACGTCTCGGTGGTCAGTTGGCTGATGCTGGAAAACGGCTGGACCTTCGACAAGGCTCTCGGCTCGACCGGCGACAAACTCGATCACTTCGACTTCATGCACCAGCGCTACACCGCCGACACCCCGGACTACACCGGGCGCGTCACGGTGCCGGTGCTGTGGGACAAGCAGCTCAAGCGCATTGTCAGCAATGAGTCGGCGGAAATTATCCGCATGTTCAACAGCGCCTTCGACAACCTCACCGGCAACGACTTGGACTTCTACCCGGCACCGTTACGCGGCGAGATCGACGCGCTGAACGAGCGGATCTACCCGGCAGTGAACAACGGTGTGTATCGCGCCGGCTTCGCCACCTCGCAACAGGCCTATGAAGCGGCGTTCGATGAGGTGTTTGCCGAGCTGGATCATCTGGAGCAGTTGCTGGGCGCCAACCGCTACCTGAGCGGTGAGTTCCTGACTGAAGCGGATGTGCGTCTGTTTACTACGATGATTCGCTTCGACGCGGTGTATCACGGCCACTTCAAGTGCAATTTGCGGCGGATTGCCGACTACCCGAACCTGTCGAACTGGTTGCGTGAGCTGTATCAGTGGCCGGGGATTGCCGAGACCGTGGACTTTCAGCACATCAAACATCACTACTACGGCAGTCACAAGACGATCAACCCGACGGGGGTTGTGCCGAAGGGGCCGGCGCAGGATTTCAGTGTGGCCCATGATCGGGCGCGGCTGAGCGGGAAAGGGGTTTGGCGCAGGGGCTGATTGATTCGCTGATGTTGAGGACGCCATCGCTGGCAAGCCAGCTCCCACAGGGATCTGTATAAAGCTGAAAATTGCAGCTTCAATACAAAACCCGTGGGAGCTGGCTTGCCAGCGATAGAGGCGACGCGGTTTTCAAACCTGCGCCTGAGCACCCTCGAACCACGCCAGTTTCTCGCGCAGTTGCACCACTTCACCCACGATCACCAGCGTCGGCGCATGCACTTCATGCTCCGCCACCAGGCGCGGCAAATCAGCCAAGGTGCCGGTAAACACCCGCTGATTGACCGTGGTGCCCTGCTGGATCAACGCCGCCGGGGTATCGGCCGAGCGACCGTGTTTGATCAACTGCTCGCAGATCACCGGCAACCCGACCAGGCCCATGTAGAACACCAGGGTCTGCGCCGGGGCAACCAGGTCGGCCCAAAGCAGATCGGTGGAGCCGTCCTTCAGGTGCCCGGTGACGAAGCGCACTGACTGCGCGTAATCGCGATGGGTCAGCGGAATCCCGGCATACGCCGCGCAACCGCTGGCCGCCGTG
>NZ_QAIU01000479.1:3626-9209 GCF_003061205.1 Pseudomonas sp. HMWF006 | reverse complement strand
ACCTGGAACGGAATACCGTGAGCCGCGAGTTCTTCGATCTCTTCACCGCCACGGCCGAAGATGAACGGATCACCGCCCTTCAACCGCACCACACGCTTGCCGGCCTTGGCCAGATCGACCAGTTGCTGATTGATCTGATCCTGCGGCACGGCGTGATCGGCGCGACGCTTGCCGACGTAGATCCGCTCGGCATCGCGACGGCACAGCTCAAGAATCGCCGGCGCTACCAGACGGTCGTACAGCACCACATCGGCTTGCTGCATCAGACGCAGGGCGCGGAAGGTCAGCAGGTCCGGATCGCCCGGCCCGGCACCCACCAGATACACTTCACCGGTGGTGATGTCCGCTTCGCCATCAATCTTGGCTTGCAGCAGACGCTCGGCCTCGCCACCCTGCCCGGCCAGTTGCCGGTCGGCAATCGGGCCCTGAAACACGTCTTCCCAGAAACCGCGACGTTGCTGCACATCCGGAAACAGGTTCTTCACCTGATTGCGGAAACGCGCGGCCAGACCGGCCAACTGGCCGTAGGTCGAGGGAATCCAGGTTTCGATCTTGGCGCGAATCAACCGCGCCAGTACCGGCGCATCGCCGCCGCTGGACACTGCGATGATCAACGGCGAACGATCGACGATCGCCGGGAAGATCACGCTGCACAATTGCGGCGCATCCACCACGTTGACCGGTACGCAGCGCCGATGGGCATCGCTGGACACTTGGGCATTGAGCGCCTCGTCGTCGGTGGCGGCGATGATCAGCACGCAACCGTCCAGATCCGCCTCGCCGTAACCGCGCAACAGGCAATCACCACCCGAGGCGGTGATCAGTTCACGCAGTTGCGGTTCGATTTCAGGTGCGACCACCCGCAGCAGCGCACCGGCATCGGCCAGCAGGCGGGATTTGCGCAAGGCAATTTCCCCCCCACCGACAACCAACACACGACTGCCGCGCAGGTTGTGAAACAGCGGCAGATATTTCATTTAGCCGATGACCTCAAGGCCACCCATGTACGGCTTCAGCACATCCGGTACGCGGATCGAACCGTCAGCCTGCTGGTAGTTTTCCAGCACGGCCACCAGGGTACGACCGACAGCCAGACCCGAGCCGTTAAGAGTGTGCACCAGCTCAGGCTTGCCGGTTTCCGGGTTGCGGAAACGCGCCTGCATGCGGCGGGCCTGGAAGTCACCGCAGTTGGAGCACGACGAAATTTCCCGGTATTTGTCCTGGCTCGGGATCCACACTTCCAGGTCGTAGGTCTTCACGGCACTGAAGCCCATGTCGCCGGTGCACAGCGCCAGAGTGCGGTAAGGCAGACCCAGCAGTTGCAGGACTTTCTCGGCGTTGGCAGTCAGGCCTTCCAGCGCTTCCATCGACGTCGACGGCTCGACGATCTGGACCATTTCGACTTTGTCGAACTGGTGCTGACGGATCATGCCGCGAGTGTCGCGACCCGATGCGCCGGCTTCGCTGCGGAAGCACGGGGTGTGGGCGACGAATTTGATCGGCAGTTGCTTCGAGTCGACGATTTCACCGGCCACGATGTTGGTCAGCGACACTTCGGCGGTCGGGATCAGGTACAAATCGGCCTCGCCTTCGCGAGCGATCTTGAACAGGTCCTCTTCGAACTTCGGCAGTTGCCCGGTGCCTTGCAGCGCTGGAGCCTGAACCAGATAAGGCGTGTAAGCCTCTTCGTAGCCGTGCTCGTTGACGTGCAGGTTGATCATGAATTGCGCCAGGGCGCGGTGCAGACGAGCGATCGGCCCGCGCAGCAGGGCGAAACGCGCGCCGGACAGTTTGGCGGCCGTTTCAAAGTCGAGCCAGCCGAACTTCTCGCCCAGGGCAACGTGGTCTTTCACTTCAAAGTCGAAGGCGGTCGGGGTGCCCCAGCGGCGCACTTCGACGTTGTCGTCTTCGTCTTTGCCGACCGGCACCGATTCGTGCGGCAGGTTCGGGATACCCAGCAGGATCGAGTCCAGTTCGGTCTGGATCGCGTCCAGCTCGACCTTGCCGGCACTCAGCTCGCCCGCCATGCGCTCGACGTCCGCCATCAACGGTGCGATGTCTTCGCCGCGCTGCTTGGCCTGACCGATGGATTTGGAACGCGCGTTACGCTCAGCCTGCAGTGCTTCGGTGCGGGTCTGGACGGTCTTGCGCTGTTCTTCCAGCGCTTCGATGCGCGCGGTATCCAGGGCAAAGCCACGGGAAGCCAGGCGGTCCGCTACGTCCTGAAGGTTGCTACGTAACAGTTTGGAATCGAGCATGTCGGTTTCTCGTTATCAAAGTTTGGTCAAGGACAGGCCGGCCCACGTCGCGAGCAGCCCGCCGAATACGCTGAGTGCCGCATAGCCCAGGGCCAGCGGCACTTGCCCGCTTTCCAGCAGGCGCACCGTATCCAGTGAAAAGGATGAAAAAGTCGTCAGCCCCCCGAGGAAGCCGACCATCAACCCGGCGCGCACCTCGATCGGCACCTCCGGGCGTATCAAAAACAGGCCGTACAACACGCCAATCAGCAAACAGCCCACGATATTAACGGCCAGCGTCGCGGTATAGAAGTGCCGCGGCCAATTGGCATTGACCCAATTGCCGGTGGCGAAGCGCAACAGGGTGCCGGCAATCCCGCCGGCGGAGACTGCAACAATCAATGGAAGCACTATTTTCTCCGCTGTCTTGGGCTTAAACGATCGAGTTGAGCGAGGTGGTTGAGCTTCTCGCCGATCTTCAATTCCAGGCCTCGGGGCACCGGTTGGTAGAACGGGATCGGCTCAAGCTCCTCAGGGAAATAGTCTTCGCCGGCGGCATAGGCGTCCGGCTCATCGTGGGCGTAGCGATACTCATCGCCGTAGCCCAATTGTTTCATCAGTTTGGTCGGCGCGTTGCGCAGGTGCAGCGGCACTTCCAGCGAACCGTTTTCAGCGGCGGCGCGCAGGGCGGTCTTGAACCCCATGTACACCGCATTGCTTTTCGGGGCGCAGGCCAGGTAGGTAATGGCCTGGGCCACGGCCAGTTCGCCTTCCGGGCTGCCGAGGCGTTCCTGCACTTCCCACGCCGCCAGGCACAGGCTGAGGGCACGCGGGTCGGCGTTGCCGATGTCTTCGCTGGCCATGCGCACCACGCGCCGGGCCAGGTACAGCGGATCACAACCGCCGTCGATCATCCGCGCAAACCAGTACAGCGCGCCGTCGGGGTTGGAACCTCGCACCGATTTGTGCAACGCGGAGATCTGGTCGTAAAAGGCTTCGCCGCCTTTGTCGAAGCGCCGACGGGTGTCGCCGAGCAGGCTTTGCAGCAGTTCGGTGCCGATCTCGCTGTTGTCTTCGGCGAGGTCCGAGGCATTTTCCAGCAAGTTGAGCAGCCGTCGACCGTCGCCATCGGCGGCGGACAGCAACATCTGGAAGCCTTCATCGTTGAGCGTCAGGTGGCGCTTGCCCAGCCCACGCTCCTCGGTGAGTGCGCGATGCACCAGTTTGCGCAGCGCCGCTTCGTCGAGGCTTTTCAGCACATAGACGCGGGCCCGCGACAACAAGGCGTTGTTCAGTTCGAACGAAGGGTTTTCGGTGGTGGCGCCGATGAAGATCAGTGTGCCGTCTTCAACATAAGGCAGGAACGCATCCTGCTGCGACTTGTTGAACCGGTGCACTTCATCGACGAACAGAATCGTGCGCTTGCCGTACTGACCGGCCTGCTGCTTGGCGATTTCAACCGCCTGACGGATCTCCTTGACCCCGGCAAGCACCGCCGAGACCGTTTCGAAGTGCGCGTCCGAGACTTCCGCGAGCAATCGCGCCAGGGTGGTTTTACCCACGCCAGGCGGGCCCCAGAAAATCATCGAATGCAGGGCACCCTGCTCCAGCGCTTCACGCAGAGGCTTGCCGCGAGCGAGCACGTGCTCCTGACCGACGTACTCATCCAGATTGGTCGCGCGCAAACGCGCGGCCAGTGGCTGGGCAATCGGTGCACTGCGAAACAGATCCATCACGTAGCGTTGAAACCTCGAATTTTCTGAACTCTGTGGGTGACCCTGTGGCGCGGGGATTCATCCCCGTTGGGCTGCGAAGCGGCCCTTAAACCAGCAATTTCGTTGTATCAGGCCTACCAAGTGCAATGGTTTTGGCGACTGCTGCGCAGCCGAACGGGGATAAATCCCCTCGCCACAAAAGCTCCAAACCACAAAGGCCCAGTTCAGGATCCGGGGTTTATTCCTGGATCACGTCGGCACCCTTGGGGATGTCGAACTTGAACTTGGAGGCCGGCACTGGCTCGTTGGCCTTGACCCCGGTGAACAGGATGTTGGTGCGCTGGCCGACGCTGTCGATCAGTTGCATGTCATTGAGCAGACCGTTGCGGAACGACAGGCGCAGGTTGTCGAACAACGTGTCCTTGGTTTTCGGCTTCAGAGTGAAGTCGATCACGCCGCCTGCCTCTTTCGCCGTGATGTCGAAACTCTGGCTGATCTTCGACACATCACCGGACAACAACAACGCCGGGGTCTGGGTCAGGCGCTCGTCGAGCTTCTTGATCGTCGCCTGTTCCAGATCCGGGTCCCACAAGGTGACTTTCTTGCCGTCGGAGACCATGGTTTGCTCGGCCGGCGCATTGGTGTGCCAGTAGAACAGGCCCGGACGCTGCAGGGTCATGTCGCCGGTGGTTTCCTGCAACTGCGTGCCGCTGCCGTCGAGGGTCAGCTGCGAGAAGTTCGCGCTCAGGGTCTTGGACGTTTCCAGCAATTGGGTCAGACGAGCCACGTCCTTGTCATCGGCGTGGGCCGTGAATGTGGTCAGTGCCAGTACTGGCAACAGCATGCGGATCAGACGCATGGGAGTCCTCTTGAATACTCGTGGGAGAGCGGTGGCACGTCATTGTGCCACCTCTTGCTTCTGGGATCAGTCGCGTACCGGGCCCGGGGCCAGCACTTCACGCGAACCGTTGGTGTTCATGGAGGTGACGACGCCGGCCATTTCCATGGCTTCGATCATCCGCGCGGCACGGTTGTAGCCGATCTTCAACTTGCGCTGTACAGCGGAAATCGAGGCGCGACGGCTTTCCAGCACAAACTGCACGGCTTCGTCGTACAGTGCGTCCGCTTCCGGATCATCGCCGTCGCCGCCACCGCTGCTGCCTTCAAAACCGCTGCCTGCTTCTTCGACACCGTTGAGGATGTCATCGTTGTATTCCGGTGCGCCACGCAGTTTCCACGCTTCGACGACACGGTGGACTTCATCGTCGGACACGAATGCGCCGTGAACCCGGATCGGCAGGCTGGTGCCCGGTGGCATGTAGAGCATGTCACCGTGGCCGAGCAGTTGTTCGGCGCCGCCCTGGTCGATGATGGTCCGCGAGTCGATCTTGCTCGAAACCTGGAACGCCATACGGGTCGGGATGTTGGCCTTGATCAGACCGGTGATCACGTCCACCGACGGCCGCTGGGTCGCGAGGATCAAGTGAATACCTGCCGCACGGGCCTTCTGCGCGATACGCGCGATCAGTTCTTCGACCTTCTTGCCGACGATCATCATCATGTCGGCGAATTCGTCGACCACCACGACGATGGTCGGCAGCTTCTGCAGCAGCGGCGCTTCATCGTGAATG
>NZ_QAIU01000479.1:0-3616 GCF_003061205.1 Pseudomonas sp. HMWF006 | reverse complement strand
GCTTCCTTGACCTTGGCGTTGAAGCCGGACAGGTTACGCACGCCCATCTTCGCCATCAGCTTGTAGCGGCGCTCCATCTCGGCAACGCTCCAGCGCAAGGCGTTGGCGGCGTCCTTCATGTCGGTAACCACCGGGCACAACAGGTGCGGAATGCCTTCGTAGATCGACAGCTCAAGCATTTTCGGGTCGATCATGATCAGCTTGGCGTCTTCCGGGCCGGACTTGAACAGGATCGACAGGATCATCGCGTTCACCCCCACCGACTTACCGGAACCGGTGGTACCGGCTACCAGCAGGTGCGGCATCTTCGCCAGGTCGGTGATGACCGGTTTGCCGCCAATGTCGTGGCCCAGGGCCAGGGTGACCGGCGATTTGAAGTTGTCGTACTCGGGGGTCGACAGCACTTCGGAGAAGCGCACGATCTGCCGGTCTTCGTTGGGAATCTCGATACCCACAGTGGTCTTGCCCGGAATCACCTCGACCACGCGCACACTGGTCACGGCCAGCGAACGCGCCAGGTCTTTCGCCAGGTTGGCGATGCGGCTGACTTTCACGCCTGCAGCGGGCTGGATCTCGTAACGGGTAATCACCGGGCCCGGATGGATCGAGTCCACCGTGACCTCGACCCCGAACTCCTTGAGCTTGATCTCCAGCAAGTGGCCGACCGCTGCCAGGGACTCCGGCGAGTAATTGAGCTGTTTCTTTTCCGCCGGATCGAGAATCGAGATCGGCGGCAAGGTGCCTTCCACGGCGCTGTCGACGAACAACGGCGCCTGTTTCTCTTTCTGCACGCGCTTGCTCGGTTCCGGGGCCTTGGCCGGGGCCGGGGCAATGACCGGCGGCACCTGCTTCTCACGGTCGGACATGTGCTTGCTCAGGGCTTGCTCACGCTCGATCAGGCGTTCCTTGACCTTGGCTTGTTCACGCTTGTCGGTGACCGTCGGCGCCACCACGTCATGTACGCGGTCGTCAACTTCACGCAGTTGCGCGACCAGTTGTTTGCGCTCGGTGCGGGCCGACCACCAGCGGTTGAGCGCGCCCTGGAACAGCTCGAACAAGTCGAGGGTGATCTTGCCGGTGATGTCCATCACCTTGAACCACGACAGGTCGGTGAACACCGTCAGGCCGAACAGGAACAGGGCGATGAACAGCAGCGTGCTGCCCTGAATGTTCAGCGCGTTCTTCGCCAGATCGCCGAGGCTCTCGCCCAATGCGCCACCGGCGCCCGCCGGCAGACCGGTCGGGGCATGGAAATGGATATGCGCCAGTGCCGCGCCGGACAGCACCAGAAACACCAGACCGATCAGGCGCCAGGAGAACAGCCAGCCGCTCCACTGCCACGGTTCGTGACGCTGACGGAAGATCTGATACGCCTTGATCGCCAGCAGCAACGGGAAGATGTACGCGAAATAACCGAGCACCATGAACAGGATGTCGGCGCTGTAGGAACCCGCCGGGCCGCCGAAATTCTGCACGTCGTCGATCTTGCTGTTGTGGCTCCAGCCCGGATCGTCCTTGCCGTAGGTCAGCAAAGCCATCATCAGGAACAGGCACAAGGCACCGATGGCGATCAATGCACCTTCCTTGAGCCGGTAGTGCAACTGTTGGCGCCAGAGCGGAACGACTGTTTTTGGTGCTGCGGTGGATTTCTTCAAAACGCTTCTTTTCCTGCGCCCGAGGCGCGTCCATCTATTGAATGACGATAAAAAACTGCCCAATCCAGGCAGGTGAAAAAGTGAACGGGCACAACTGAGACTACTTTTAACACTGCGCTGCGGCTTTTATAAACACGGTGCGCAGCGAATATTCTGTTACAGCCCGGCATTGTACGGGTTTGTGCGTCTGATGCCATGCTTCAAAGCCCAGCATTGAGCATAGCCAAGCGCACGAAACCTGCGGTTCAATTTGAGCATGCATTGTCTTTTGTGACAAAGGCTTATGAGGTGTATTTGATGAACGCAGCGAAGCATTCACGCCTGATCATTCTCGGCTCCGGTCCGGCCGGCTACAGCGCCGCCGTCTACGCCGCCCGCGCCAACCTCAAACCCGTCGTGATTACCGGATTGCAGGCCGGTGGCCAGCTCACCACCACGGTCGAGGTCGACAACTGGCCCGGCGACGTCGAAGGCCTGACCGGCCCGGTGCTGATGGAGCGCATGCAGAAGCACGCCGAACGCTTTGCCACAGAGATCGTTTACGACCACATCCACACGGCCAAGTTGCAGCAGCGCCCGTTTGAACTCATCGGCGACAGCGGCACTTACACTTGCGACGCACTGATTATCGCCACCGGCGCGTCGGCGCAGTATCTGGGCCTGCCCTCGGAGGAAGCCTTCGCCGGCAAGGGTGTTTCCGCCTGCGCGACCTGTGATGGCTTCTTTTATCGCAATCAGGTGGTGGCGGTGGTCGGTGGCGGCAACACCGCCGTCGAAGAAGCGTTGTACCTCTCCAACATCGCCAAAGAAGTGCACTTGATCCACCGTCGCGACAAGTTGCGCTCGGAGAAAATCCTTCAGGACAAGCTGTTCGACAAAGCCGCCAGCGGTAACGTGCGCCTGCACTGGAACCAGAACCTTGACGAAGTGCTCGGCGACGCCAGCGGCGTGACCGGCGCCCGCCTGCGCGACAGCCACACCGGCGAAACCCGCGAACTGTCGTTGGCGGGCGTGTTCATTGCCATTGGCCACAAACCCAACACCGACCTGTTTCAGGGTCAGTTGCCAATGCGCGATGGCTACCTGGTGATCAAGGGCGGCAGCGAGGGCGATGCCACAGCCACCGCGATCCCCGGCGTGTTTGCCGCAGGCGACGTGGCCGACCACGTCTACCGGCAAGCGGTGACGTCCGCCGGCGCCGGTTGCATGGCTGCGCTCGATGCGGAGAAGTATCTGGACGACATTCCTGTCATTTAACGGCACACTTTATCGCGGGCCACACAGCCCGCACCGCCCTCCCCTTCTGCAAGCCTGGATGCCATGCTGACTTGGTTACAACGCAACTCACTGACTTTTCCGCCACTGGAAAAGGCCATGCGCGAACCCAACGGATTACTCGCCGCCGGCGGCGACCTGTCCGCCGATCGTTTGATTCAGGCTTATCGCCATGGCTGCTTTCCGTGGTTTTCCGAAGGCCAGCCGATTCTCTGGTGGTCGCCGGATCCGCGCACGGTGCTATTTCCCGACGAACTGCATGTCTCGCGCAGTCTCGGCAAATTACTGCGCAAGGCGCGCTATCAGGTGACCTTCGACCAGGATTTTGATGCCGTCATCCGCGCCTGCGCCGCGCCACGGGATTACGCCGATGGCACCTGGATCACGCAAGCCATGCAGGACGCCTACATTGAATTGCACCGCCGCGGCTTCGCCCATTCGGTGGAGGTCTGGGATCAGGGCGAACTGGTCGGTGGCCTGTATGGCCTGGCGATGGGCCAACTGTTTTTCGGCGAATCAATGTTCAGCCGCGCCGACAACGCCTCCAAATATGGCTTTGCCACACTGGTGCGACACTTGAAAGACTCGGGGTTTGTGCTGATCGACTGCCAGATGCCGACCGATCATCTGCACAGCCTCGGCGCACGGGCGATTCCCCGCAGTGAATTCGCGCGCTACCTGGCCAA
>NZ_QAIU01000478.1:1095-4300 GCF_003061205.1 Pseudomonas sp. HMWF006 | reverse complement strand
AGGTTGACCTCAAAGGCACGGTTGACGCTTTCCTTGACCATCATCGCAATCGGCAGCGACTTGCCGGCAATCACCGCGGCGACCTTCAGCGCTTCGTCGAGCAACTCATCACTCGGCACGATCCGTGCGACGATGCCGCAACGCTCGGCTTCCACCGCGTCGATCATGCGCCCGCTCAAGCACATTTCCATGGCCTTGGCCTTGCCCACGGCACGGGTCAGGCGCTGGGTGCCGCCCATGCCCGGAAGCACGCCAAGGTTGATTTCCGGCTGACCGAATCTGGCGTTGTCACCGGCCAGGATGAAGTCGCACATCAGCGCCAATTCGCAGCCGCCACCGAGGGCGAAGCCGTTGACTGCCGCAATGATCGGCTTGCGACGGTTGGCGACGCGATCGCTGTCGCTGAACAGATCATCCATGTAGATCTGCGGGTAAGTCAGCTCGGCCATTTCCTTGATGTCGGCACCGGCAGCGAAGGCTTTTTTCGAACCGGTGATAACGATGCAGCCGATGTTCGCATCCGCTTCCAGGCCATCGAGGGCGTGATTCACTTCGCTGACCAGTTGCGCATTCAGGGCGTTCAGCGCCTGGGGGCGGTTCAGGGTGATCAGGCCGACACGGTCGTGGACTTCCAGCAGAATCGTTTCGTAGCTCATATAAAACTCCGGAATGCTTGCACTGCAGGAACTGCCCGCGGCAGCTCCTGCAGAGGGTGGATTTAAAGGTTTCGAGAGATGACCATGCGCTGAATGTCGCTGGTGCCTTCGTAGATCTGGCAGACGCGCACGTCGCGGTAAATGCGCTCCAGCGGGAAGTCGTTGAGGTAACCGTAACCGCCCAGCGTCTGCAACGCCATTGAGCAGACCTTCTCGGCCATTTCCGAGGCGAACAGTTTCGCCATCGAGGCTTCGACCAGTGCTGGTTGGCCGCTGTCACGCAGGGCGGCGGCGTAATGCACCATTTGCCGGGCGACGGCGATCTGCGTGGCCATGTCGGCCAAGCGGAAGGCAACGGCCTGGTGTTCGATGATCGGCTTGCCAAAGGTGTCGCGTTCACGGGCGTAATCGCGCGCCGCTTCGAACGCGGCACGGGCCATGCCCACCGCTTGCGAAGCGATGCCAACGCGCCCGCCTTCAAGGTTGGCCAGGGCAATCTTGTAGCCCTCTCCCTCTTCGCCCAAACGGTTGGCCACCGGCACTTTCACGTCTTCGAAAAGAATCTGGCAGGTGTCGGACGCGTGCTGGCCGAGCTTGTCTTCGACCCGGGCGACTTTATAGCCCGGCGAATCGGTAGGCACGATAAACGCGCTGATTCCGCGTTTGCCGGCGCTCGGGTCGGTCACCGCAAACACGATCACGATCCCGGCGTTCTGCCCGGAGGTGATGAACTGTTTGCAGCCGTTGAGCACATAGTGATCGCCCTCCAGCCGTGCGCGGGTTTTCAGGCTGCTGGCGTCGGAGCCGGCCTGCGGCTCGGTCAAGGCGAAAGCGCCGAGCATGGCGCCGCTGGCCAGCGGCTTGAGGAAGCGCTCGCGCTGATCGTCGTTGCCGAACTTGAGGATCGGCACGCACCCCACCGAGTTGTGCACGCTCATGATGGTCGAGCAGGCGCCGTCGCCGGCAGCGATTTCTTCCAGGGCCATGGCGTAGGCCAGATAGCCGGTGTCACAGCCGCCCCACTGCTCCGGCACGAGCATGCCGAAAAAGCCCAGCCCGGCCATTTCGCCGATGGCTTCCTTGGGGAAACGGTGCTCGCGATCCCACTCGGCGGCGAACGGTTTCAGGCGTTCCTCGGCAAACTGCCGGGCCATGTCGCGGATCTGGGTTTGGTCTTCGTTGGGAATCATGGTGAATCCTTAATCAGGGTTGCAACACAGAACCCTGTGGGAGCGGGCTTGCCCGCGATGACGGAGTGTCATGTGGCCGATACGTTCACTGACACGGCCCCATCGCGGGCAAGCCCGCTCCCACAGGGACGAGTGTCAACTTCAATAGACGCATTCCAGCGCCATGGCCGTGGCTTCACCACCGCCGATGCAGATCGCCGCAATCCCGCGTTTCAGGCCTTTCTGGCGCAGGGCCGAGAGCAAGGTCACCAGAATCCGCGCGCCCGAGGCGCCAATCGGGTGGCCCAGCGCGCAGGCACCGCCATGCACATTGAGTTTGTCGTGGGGGATTTCCAGATGGGTCATCGCCGCCATCGCCACCACGGCGAACGCTTCGTTGATTTCAAACAGATCGACCTGATCCAGCGCCCAATCGGTCTTCTTCACCAGCTTCTTGATCGCACCGATCGGCGCCACCGGGAACAGGCCCGGGGTGTCGGCAAACGCCGCATGGCCGTGAATCACCGCCAGCGGCTTGAGGCCAAGTTTCTGTGCTTGCGACTGGCGCATCAGCACCAGAGCCGCAGCGCCGTCAGAGATCGAGCTGGAGTTCGCTGCCGTCACCGTGCCGCCTTCGCGGAACGCCGGTTTCAGCGAGGCAACCTTGTCCAGTTTGGCTTTCGGCGGCTGCTCGTCGTTGCTGATCAGCACCTGCTCTTTACCGACAGTCACGGTCAGCGGCACGATCTCGGCCTTGAAGCTGCCGTCCTTGATTGCCTGCTGGGCGCGGGTAGTCGAGGCAATGGCAAAGGCGTCCTGCGCTTCACGGCTGAAGTCGTTGGTTTCGGCGCAGTCTTCGGCGAAGGTGCCCATCAGGCGGCCCTTGTCGTAGGCGTCTTCGAGGCCGTCGAGGAACATCGAATCCAGCACCCGGCCATGGCCCATGCGGTAACCAGCGCGGGCGCGGTCCAGCAGGTATGGCGAGTTGGACATGCTTTCCATGCCGCCGGCGATCACGACGTCGGCGCTGCCGGCCAGCAACATGTCGTGAGCCAGAATGGTGGTTTCCATGCCGGAGCCGCACATCTTGTTGACTGTGGTGCAGCGGGTGGATTTGTCCAGCCCGGCACCGAGTGCTGCCTGACGTGCCGGCGCCTGGCCGAGGCCAGCCGGCAACACGCAACCGAACAGCACCTCGTCGACCGCGTCGCTGGCAACTCCGGCGCGTTCAACGGCGGCTTTGATCGCCGCAGCACCGAGTTGCGGGGCGCTGAGACTTTTCAGTTCGCCCTGGAAACCGCCCATCGGCGTGCGGACGGCGCTGACGATAACAATCGGATCATTGGAAATAGTCATGACAAATCCTCCTTACTTGGCGGC
>NZ_QAIU01000478.1:0-1085 GCF_003061205.1 Pseudomonas sp. HMWF006 | reverse complement strand
GGCGGGAATGGCACGCCGGCAGCGAGGGAGTCGCGGACTTCCGGGGTCATGCCGGCCATCATCGGCGTTTCGAAAATGCCCGGGGCGATGGTCATCACGCGGATGCCGAAGCGCGCCAGTTCACGGGCGGCCGGCAGGGTCAGGCTGGCAATCGCGCCTTTGGAGGCGGAATACGCGGCCTGGCCGATCTGGCCGTCGAACGCGGCCACCGAAGCGGTGTTGATGATCACCCCGCGTTCGCCGTCGGCATTCGCGTCGCTTTCGGCGATAGCCGCCGCGGCCAGACGCAGCATGTTGAAGCTGCCGATCAGGTTGACGTTGATCACCTGGGCAAAACTGGACAGCGCATGCGGGCCGTTCTTGCCGAGGATCTTCTCGCCCCGGACGATGCCGGCGCAGTTGACCAGACCATTGAGACTGCCAAAGGCTTTGACCGTCGCCTGCACCGCTGCTTCGGCAGCGGCCTCGTTGCTGATGTCGGCGACCACGCTTTGCGCGCCGAGGCGCTGGGCCTGGGCGGCAACGGCTTCGGCGTTCATGTCCACCAGCATCACTTTGGCGCCGGCGTTGACCAGCAACTCAGCGGTGGCCGCACCCAGGCCGGACGCGCCGCCGGTGACGATAAAAACCTTGTTCTCGATCTGCATGACTGACTTCCTGATTCAAGCTGAAACGTTGTGCGCCGCGGCCTCTTGAGCCTTGGCGATTTCCTGGTTGCGCAAGATAAAGCGCTGCAATTTGCCGCTTGGGGTTTTCGGCAATTCGCTGACAAATTCGATTTCACGCGGGTATGAATGCGCGGCCAGACGCTTGCGCACGTGTTGCCGCAGCTCTTCGGCCAGCGTCGGTTCGGCGCGGTATTGCGGGTTGAGCACGACGAAGGCCTTGACCAGTTCGGTGCGCTCCGGATCCGGCTTGCCGACCACCGCCGCTTCGACCACCGCCGGGTGCTCGATCAGCGCACTTTCGACATCGAACGGACCGACGCGATAACCGGATGTGGTGATTACGTCATCGCTGCGGCCGACGAAGCTGATGCTGCCGTCCGGGTTCCACTCCACAGTGTCGCCGCTGAGGTAGTAGTT
>NZ_QAIU01000477.1:0-9479 GCF_003061205.1 Pseudomonas sp. HMWF006 | reverse complement strand
ATCAGGTAGCGGTTGTAATCCCACTTCATCGCGACCGAGTAGAAATTGTCCTTGCCGCCATCGCTGTACTCGTAATCGGTACGGTTGAGCAGCGAACCCAGCGAGAACGCGCCCAGTTCGTCATCCCAGAACTGGTAACCCGGACCTGTACCGACCACGCGCTGACGCGACAGCTCTTCGACGTAATCCCGCTTGTAGTTCAGACGCCCCTGCCAGAACCACTTGTCGGTCAGGAAGCGGTCGAGGGCGTATTCGGCGCGCCAATTGTTAGTGGTGACCTGTTCGTCCTGCACTTCGCGGTTGTATTCGCCTTCGCCGGTGTGGCGCCAGCGACCATGACGTGCAGTGGTCTTGAAGTCGATGTCATAGTCGTCGGTGTCCTTTTCCGCGCGCTGATAATCCAGGGCGAGGCCGACGTTGCCCTTCCAGACCAGATCCTCGACCACCGGTTTCGGCTTGAGAATCTGCTGAATGCTCGCCAGCTCCACGGTTTTCGGTGCTTCGCCATTGGCCAGGGTGACCTTGCCGTCATCGGCTGCGGTCAGTGACTTGGCTTTTTCACCGGTATAAGCATCCTGTTTGACCAACAACTCTTGATCACTTTCCAGGGTCTTGACCTGTTTCCAGTCGATCGTGACTGCACCCGCATATTGGGTCTGGATCAGCAATTTGCCGCCATCGAACAGGGAAATTTTGCCACTGAGCTTGTCACCGTTCTTCAACCAGACGGTATCGGCAAGCAAGGGCGTAGACGCGCTGAAGACAGCAAGGCACAGCAAGGTTCTGGACAACATAAGCGGACTGAGGGCTCAGGATTGCAAAAAAAGATCGGCATTATCCGTAGGAATAATGCCCTGACAAGGACTGACCGGGCGATTTCCATTGAGTTCATTTCTCAATAGCGCTCCGAGGGATTACGCTTGAGTCATCAACATGAGCATGCTCAGGAACCGCGTACGTGACAGACCCGACCCACGCAGACGAAAGCGAAGCGCAAATCCGACGCACGGCCCTCTACTCGACCCTCGCCCAAGTGCCGGAAGGCAAAGTCGTCAGCTATGGCCAGTTGGCTGAACTGGCCGGTTTAGGGCGCGCCGCCCGCTGGGTCGGCCGCACCTTGAGCCAATTGCCGGGTGATACGCGCCTGCCCTGGCACCGCGTGCTGGGTGCCGGCGGTCGGATCAGCCTGCCGGCGGGCAGCCCTTCGGGCGATGAACAACGGGCAAGATTGCGCATGGAAGGCATCACCGTCCTGAACAATCGTGTGGATATTCAGCGCCATGGCTGGCGTCCGGTAGAGCACAGCGGTTAGAGTGCGCGCTTTGTTTTCGCAATCTTGAGGCAGACTTCAGCCCATGCCCCGTAAAACCTGGCGCGCCGCGCTAGCCGCTTATGCCAGTCCTTCGACGCTCGTGCTGTTGTTGCTCGGTTTCGCCGCCGGCCTGCCGTACATGCTGGTGTTCTCTACGCTTTCCGTCTGGCTGCGTGAAGCCGGTGTCGCCCGTGAAACCATCGGCTACGCCAGCCTGATCGGCCTGGCTTACGCGTTCAAATGGGTCTGGTCACCGCTGCTCGACCAATGGCGCCTGCCGTTGCTGGGCAAACTTGGCCGACGACGTTCCTGGCTGGTGCTGTCGCAGACACTGGTGATTCTCGGCCTGATCGGCATGGGCTTCTGTGATCCGCAGAAACACCTGTCCTGGCTGATCGCCATCGCCGTTGTCGTCGCCTTCGCCTCTGCAACCCAGGACATCGCGGTCGACGCCTATCGCCTGGAAATCGCCGATGACAGCCGCCAGGCCGCACTGGCCGCCAGTTACATGTCCGGCTACCGCGTCGCCGCCCTGCTGGCCACGGCCGGTGCACTGTTCTTTGCCGAAGGCTTCGGCTCGACCGGCTTCAACTATCAACACTCGGCCTGGACCGGCACCTATGCCCTGTTCGGGGTGCTGATGATCCCTGCCCTGCTGACCTCGCTGCTGATGCGCGAACCACCCGTACCGCTGCGCACGCAGTTGCAGGCCGGCCGCTACAGTTTTGTGCATCAACTCGCGTCGGTATTCGTACTGATCGTGTTACTGGTATCGGTACCGGCGATGTTCACCCAGCTCTACAACACCGACTTCGCCGAAGTGTTGTTTGGCACCATGAGCCCGCTCGACCTGTTGCTTGAAGACCGCGCCTTCCTGCGTGCGATCCTTTACACGCTACTCACCTGGATGTGCCTGTCGGCGATGGGTCGCCGTGGCCTGGCGCCGGTGCTGACTCCGGTCAACGACTTCATTCTGCGCTACCGCTGGCAGGCGCTGCTGTTGCTCGGACTGATCGCCACCTATCGGATGTCCGACACCGTGATGGGCGTAATGGCCAACGTGTTCTACATCGACCAGGGTTTCACCAAGGACCAGATCGCCAGTGTCAGCAAGATTTTCGGCCTGATCATGACCCTTGTCGGCGCGGGCATGGGCGGCCTGCTGATCGTGCGTTTCGGCATCCTGCCGATCCTGTTCATCGGCGGTGCGGCCTCGGCGGGCACCAACCTGCTGTTTGTGATGCTCGCCGACATGGGCCCGAACCTGCAGATGCTGGTGGTGACCATTTCCCTCGACAACTTCAGTTCCGGGCTGGCCACCTCGGCGTTCGTCGCCTATCTGTCGAGCCTGACCAACCTCAAGTTCTCCGCGACGCAATACGCCCTGCTCAGCTCGATCATGCTTTTGCTGCCACGCCTGATCGGCGGCTATTCCGGGGTGATGGTCGAGAAGTTCGGTTACCACAACTTCTTCATGATCACCGCGTTGCTCGGCGTACCGACCCTGGTGCTGATTGCCCTGCACTGGTTCCAGGAAAATCGCCGCGAGGGCCCTACGCCCACCCCCGAGCCGGTGCCGACGCCGGTTGCGGAAGAGTCGTAAGACATTTCACCCACGGCGGGAGGAATCCTGCCGTTGGACCTCACCGCCGGCCACGCTTCTGTACGTCAGCAAAACTCGCCGGTACACTGCTCCGTCATTTCCAGTCATAGCAACCGACAACGGCCAACCATGCGCACCAGTCAATTTTTGCTCGCCACACAGAAAGAAACGCCTTCCGATGCGGTCGTGATCAGCCATCAGCTGATGCTGCGCGCCGGCATGATCCGCAAACTTGCCTCGGGCCTGTACACCTGGCTGCCGATGGGCCTGCGAGTCATGCGCAAGGTTGAAGCCATCGTTCGCGAAGAAATGAACGCTGCCGGCTCTCTGGAAGTGTTGATGCCGAGCACCCAACCGGCCGAGCTGTGGCAGGAATCGGGACGCTGGGACGAATACGGCCCTGAGCTGCTGCGCATCAAGGATCGCCACGGTCGCGACTTCTGCGCGGGCCCGACCCACGAAGAAGTGATCACCGATCTGATGCGCAACGAGTTGAGCAGCTACAAACAGCTGCCGATCAACCTGTACCAGATCCAGACCAAATTCCGTGACGAAATCCGCCCACGCTTCGGTTTGATGCGCGGCCGCGAATTCATCATGAAGGACGCCTACTCCTTCCACGCCGACCAGGCATCGCTGCAGGTCACCTATGACCGCATGCACCAGGCGTACTGCAACGTGTTCACCCGCCTGGGCCTGAAATTCCGTCCGGTTGAAGCCGACAACGGCTCGATCGGTGGCGCCGGTTCGCACGAATTCCACGTACTGGCCGAATCCGGCGAAGACGATATCGTCTTCAGCAACGGTTCCGACTACGCGGCGAACATCGAAAAAGCCGAAGCGGTGCCACGCGAAACTTCGCGCGCCGCTCCGACCGAAGAGCTGCGCCTGGTCGATACGCCAGACACCAAGACCATCGCGGCGCTGGTGGAGAAATTCAATCTGCCGATTGAAAAGACCATCAAGACCCTGATCGTGCGCGCCGAAGAAGAAGGCAAGCTGATCGCGCTGGTCATCCGTGGCGACCACGAACTCAACGAAATCAAGGCTGCCCAGCAACCTGGCGTGGCCAGCCCGCTGGTCATGGCTACCGATGCCGAACTGCGTGACGCCATCGGCGCCGGCGCCGGTTCCCTCGGCCCGCTGAACCTGCCATTGCCAATCATCATCGACCGCTCGGTCGAGCTGATGAGCGACTTCGGTATCGGCGCGAACATCGACGACAAGCACTACTTCGGCGTGAACTGGGAGCGTGACCTGCCGGTTCCGACCGTCGCCGACCTGCGCAACGTCGTGGCTGGCGATCCAAGCCCGGACGGCAAAGGCACCCTGGAAATCAAGCGCGGCATCGAAGTCGGGCACATCTTCCAGCTGGGCAACAAGTACAGCAAGGCGATGAAGTGCGAAGTGCTGGGCGAGAACGGCAAGCCTGTCACCCTGGAAATGGGTTGCTACGGCATCGGCGTGTCCCGCGTGGTTGCCGCCGCCATCGAGCAGAACAACGACGAAAACGGCATCATCTGGAGCGACACCCTGGCACCGTTCCAGATCGCTCTGGTACCGCTGCGCTATGAAACCGAGCAGGTGCGCGAAGCCACCGACAAGCTGTACGCGGAACTGACCGCTGCCGGCTTCGAAGTGCTGCTGGACGATCGCGACAAGAAAACCAGCCCGGGCATCAAGTTCGCGGACATGGAGCTGATCGGCATTCCGCACCGGATCGTGGTCAGCGACCGCGGTCTTGCCGAAGGCAACCTGGAATACAAGAGCCGTACCGAGGCCGAAGCGCAAGCGCTGCCGGTCGCCGATGTAGTGCCCTTCCTTCAGGCCCGTATCCGCCGCTGATTCCAGATAGAGACCTCATGTTCAAGCGAAACACCTTGGGCCTCGGTGGCACCGCCCTGTGCGGTGCCCTGCTGGTCAGCGGCTGTGCCAATCACATGTCACAGCGCAGCGAGCACGAAGAGCGGGTCGAGCGCAAACTGCTCGACCACAGCCTGCAGATCGATGTCGGTGAGCCCAAGGAGCTTGAGCTGCCGCAGCGACGCGTGAAAATCAACGAACAGAAGACCTTCGAAGTCACCGAGTTCGAAGTCACCCGTCGTTACGACCGTTACACGCCTTACCAACCCTGGCGGGAGGTCTACGAGATTCCGCTCGGCGCGGTGGCCGTGGTGGCCGGTATCGGCGCGAATGTGGTCAATGTCTTCGCTCTGGGTAACCTGCCGGACAGCGTGACCAAGGATTGGCTGAACTACGGCATTGCCGGGGTCAACCCGTTCATGAACGTGCAGTCCCATGGGCGTGCGCAACAGAACCTGGCCGGTATAGATGAAGTCCAGCGCGACAAGCGCATGGAGTATTCGAGCCTGCCGTGGAGCGAGCGGCCGGTGCAGGTCAAGGCCGGCAAGCAGACCTTCGACATGACCACCGACCGCAACGGCGTGCTGCGCCTGAACCTGCTGGACAGTCCGTTCGCCGAAAATGACCTCAATCATGTCGGCAAACTGCAGATCAGCGTCGAGGACGGCAAGGATGACGTGCACAGCGACTCGTCCCTGACCATCAGCAGCCACCTGCGCAGCAAGTTGCTGGAAGCGCACGGGCTGATTTACGACGATCTGGAAGACGACGAAGTGAGTCAGTGGGTCCACCGGGTCAAACGTCTGTCGGAACTGGGGCTGGAAGAAGAAGCCAGCGAGCTGGAACAAAGCCTGATCGAACTGACTCGTAACGATCCTGAGTTGCAGACCGAGTTTCTCAAGTCGCTGACCAAGGATGCCGGGCGCCTGGTGGCGGATCCGGGACCGAATTAAAAGCTAAAAGCATCGCGGGCAAGCCCGCTCCCACAGCGTTTAATGGTGAAACACACATTGTGTGAACTCCAAAAATCCCTGTGGGAGCGGGCTTGCCCGCGATGACCATCCGAAATTTGTCGCAAAACTACCGCTCAAACAACTCCATCTGCTCAAACCCGCCGCGCAAATCCTCCAGCCTTACCCCGACCCCGAGCAACCGCACCGGTTTCCCGCCGCGATTGAACGCCTGCGTCAGCATCAACTGATAACTGCCCAGATCGCGCCCTGCCCCGGCCTGCTCCAGCGTGGTCTGGGTAAAGTCATGGAATTTCACTTTGACGAATGGCTTGCCCGGTCGATAACTGCTGTCGATGCGCGTCATGCGGGTTTTCAGGGTTTCCAGCAGTTCGGGCAATTTATCCAGGCAACTGCGCAGATCCGGCAGATCAACGTCGTAGGTGTTTTCGACGCTGATCGACTGACGCCGACTGTCATTGTGCACTTGCCGGTCATCAATCCCACGGGCCAGGCTCCAGAGTCGCTCGCCAAAACTGCCGAATTCGCGCACCAGCGCCAGCTTTCCCCACTCACGCAACTGCTGGCAGTCGACGATACCAAGCTTGCCCAGCCGGTCGGCGGTGACCTTGCCGACGCCGTGCAACTTGCTCACTGGCAAACCGCTGACAAAGTCCTCGACCTGGTCCGGGGTGATCACGAACAAGCCGTTGGGCTTTTTCCAGTCGCTGGCGATCTTTGCCAGAAACTTGTTTGGCGCCACGCCGGCGGAAACGGTGATGTGCAACTGATTGGAGACGCGTCGGCGGATGTCCTGGGCAATGCGCGTGGCACTGCCGCCGAAATGCGCGCTGTCAGACACGTCGAGGTAAGCCTCATCCAGCGACAGGGGCTCGATGAGGTCGGTGTAGTCGGCAAAGATCGTGTGAATTTCCTTCGATGCTTCCCGGTACGCATCCATGCGCGGCTTGACGATGGTCAGGTCCGGGCACAGCTTCAAGGCATGCCCGGAGGCCATGGCCGAGCGCACGCCGTACGCCCGCGCCTCATAGTTACAGGTGGCAATCACCCCGCGCCGGTCCGCCGACCCTCCCACTGCCAATGGCTTGCCCGCCAGCCGCGGGTCATCGCGCATCTCGATGGCGGCGTAGAAACAGTCACAGTCGATGTGGATGATTTTTCGCTGAGTCATGTCAGAAAAGGGAACGTGGCGAACCGGATCAGCAGTATCTCACTGAGAACTGTATATAGCACCAGTGGTTTGAATGTTCTGTCCCAGCGGTAGGAAAAGTCCTTTAAATTTGTTTTTTCAATTGAAACTGAGCCCCCAATAGAGCTGAAAGCCTTGCCCCACCTGCCCTACGGCAGGACAAGACACCTGTGAAGGAACGCTAACCGATTGAACCTCAAGAGATTTTATCCAAATCTAGGTTGACACTCCGGCGATCCTCTGTAGAATGCCGACACACAGACGCGGGATGGAGCAGTCTGGTAGCTCGTCGGGCTCATAACCCGAAGGTCGTCGGTTCAAATCCGGCTCCCGCAACCAAACATCAAAAAAGGCTACTCGAAAGAGTGGCCTTTTTTGTGCGCGTGTGTTTTTTTGCAGATCGACCTGCCCACAATGCTGCAGGCAAACAGGAATTCGTTGTATTTCCGAAACTTAACCCATGACCTGCGACCGTTTGCCGCGATTTCACGCTTATTTGACCCTTTTCGGGATTAGCGGTTGACACTCAGCCGTTCGCCTGTAGAATGCCGCCACACAGACGCGGGATGGAGCAGTCTGGTAGCTCGTCGGGCTCATAACCCGAAGGTCGTCGGTTCAAATCCGGCTCCCGCAACCAAACATCAAAAAAGGCTACTCGAAAGAGTGGCCTTTTTTGTATCTGTTGAAAAAGTCCTTTCGCAACAATGATCTGTCACTGTGCAGTGAATCGTCCAGGATCATCAGACCCGCCCACTTGCGACTATGCTTTGCGTCGCGGGCAAGCAGTCTGCAATCCATGACTGCCCTCGCCGATACCCGGTGAGAGGCGTAGTATTTTGTGATTATTTTTTTCTACAGGGATTGGTAACTTGGCTGGATACCCCCATCCTGTCGCGCACAATCCAAGAGGTGATTGATGCGCGCCAACTCGTCTGATCCACAAGACACCGTCACAGCGGAAAATCCGATCAAACCCGAGCGTTTGCGCTTGCTGGATCGGCTGAGCAAATACCGTCAACCCATCGGTCTGGTGGTCACGCTGCTGCTGTTTACGATTGCGCTGATTGCCTGTCGTCATCTGCTCGTCGAACTCGATCTCGACGCGCTGCACGACTCGATTCTCGACGTGCCGAAACCGGCCCTGCTCGGTGCATTCGGTGCCACCGTCGTCGGTTTCATCATTCTGCTGGGCTACGAATGGTCGGCCAGCCGCTACGCCGGGGTCACCTTGCCACCGCGCACACTGGCGCTGGGCGGCTTCACCGCGTTTGCGATCGGCAATGCCATCGGCCTGTCGCTGCTGTCCGGCGGCTCGGTGCGCTACCGTTTATACGCACGACTGGGACTGGGGGCGTCGGAAGTCGCGCACATGACCCTGTTTGCCAGCCTGTCGCTGGGCTGCGCATTGCCGCCACTGGCTGCGCTCGCCACGCTGAGCGACCTGCCCGCCGCGTCTCAGGCGCTGGGGTTGTCGCAAGGCCTGCTCGGCACCGTCGCGGTGACCGTGTTGTTGCTGGGCGCCATTCTCGCAATCGGCATCTATCGTCGGCGCCTGCCGGAACAACCCTACCGCGACAACCTGTTGGTCAAGGCTGGCCGCCGTACTCTGCGCCTGCCGGGCCGTCGCCTGACGTTCCTGCAACTGGTCATCACCGCGCTCGACGTGGCTGCCGCTGCCACCGTTCTGTACCTGTTGCTGCCGGAAGCACCGCCGTTTGGCGCTTTCCTGCTGGTGTACCTGCTGGCCCTGGCGGCGGGTGTACTCAGCCATGTCCCGGGTGGCGTGGGGGTGTTCGAAGCGATTCTGCTCGCCGCCTTCGCCGATAAACTCGGCGCCGCGCCTCTGGCTGCTGCGCTGCTGCTGTATCGGCTGATCTACGTGGTGCTGCCGCTGCTGGTGGCCTGCGTTCTGCTGCTGATCAACGAAGGTCAGCGCCTGTTCCAGACCCAGACCATGCGCGCCGCGTCTGGCCTGGCCGCGCCGATTCTGGCGGTACTGGTGTTCCTGTCCGGCGTCGTGCTGCTGTTCTCCGGCGCCACACCGGAAATCGACACTCGCCTTGAACACATCGGTTTCCTGATCCCGCATCGCCTGGTCGACGCCTCGCACTTCGGCGCCAGCCTGATCGGCGTGCTCTGCCTGCTGCTGGCCCAGGGCCTGCGTCGGCGCCTGTCGGCCGCGTGGATGCTGACCACCATTCTGTTGCTGGTGGGCGCCCTGCTCTCGCTGCTCAAAGGCTTCGACTGGGAAGAAGCGACGCTGATGACGCTGACGGCGGCCCTGCTCGGGGTGTTCCGTCGCTCCTTCTATCGTCCGAGCCGCCTGACCGAACTGCCCTTCTCGCCGCTATATCTGGTGTCCAGCCTCTGCGTGCTGGGCGCCTCGACCTGGCTGCTGCTGTTCGCCTATCAGGACGTGCCGTACAGCCATCAGCTGTGGTGGCAATTCACCCTCGACGCTGACGCCCCACGGGGTCTGCGTTCGCTGCTCGGTGCCGCCGTGCTGTTGCTGGTGATTTCCCTGACCTGGCTGTTGCGCAC
>NZ_QAIU01000476.1:0-4729 GCF_003061205.1 Pseudomonas sp. HMWF006 | reverse complement strand
GCCGCCACACCGGCACCGGCGGGGGCAACCATTTCGTGCTCGGCGGCGCGACACCGGCGGACTCGCCGTTTCTGCGCCGTCCGGACCTGCTGCGCAGTCTGATCAGTTATTGGCACAACCACCCGTCGCTGTCGTATCTGTTTTCCGGCTTGTTCATCGGCCCGACCTCCCAGGCGCCACGGGTCGACGAGGCGCGTAACGATGCGTTGTATGAGCTGGAAGTCGCCTTCGCGCAAATGCCGGCGCCGGGCGAGGAGTGTGCGCCGTGGCTGGTCGACCGGCTGTTGCGCAACTTGCTGATCGACGTCACCGGCAACACCCATCGCGCCGAATTCTGCATTGATAAGCTGTATTCCCCGGACGGTGCCACCGGGCGCCTCGGTCTGTTGGAGTTGCGCGCCTTCGAGATGCCGCCCCATGCGCGCATGAGTCTGGCTCAGCAGTTGTTGTTGCGGGCGCTGGTTGCACGATTCTGGCGCGAGCCCTATGCGCCGCCGAAACTGGCGCGCTGGGGGACTGAACTGCACGACCGCTTCATGCTGCCGCATTTCATCGAGCAGGATTTCGCCGACGTCATCGTCGAACTCAACAATGCCGGTTATCCATTGCGCGCCGAATGGTTCGCCGCGCATCTGGAATTCCGCTTTCCCAAGGTGGGCGATTACGCGGTCAATGGCATCGAACTGGAACTGCGGCAGGCGCTGGAGCCCTGGCATGTGTTGGGCGAGGAGGGCACGGCGGGTGGCACGGTGCGTTATGTCGATTCGTCGCTGGAGCGTTTGCAGGTCAGGCTCAAGGGCTTGCCGCCGCAGCGTTACCTGCTGACCTGCAACGGCATCCCGGTGCCGCTGCAACCGACCGGGCGGATCGGCGAGTTCGTTGCCGGCGTGCGCTTTCGGGCCTGGCAACCGGCCAATTGCCTGCAGCCGACGATTCCGGTGCACGCGCCGCTGGTGTTCGACCTGCTCGACACCTGGATGCAACGTTCGCTGGGCGGTTGTCAGTACCACGTGGCGCACCCGGGCGGGCGCAACTACGAGACACTGCCGGTCAATGCCAACGAGGCGGAGAGCCGGCGCATGGCGCGTTTCTTCCGCATCGGGCACACGCCGGGGAAACTTCCGATACCGAATCCGACCGTTTCCGACGAACTGCCGATGACGCTCGATTTGCGACGTTTCTAATTCCTGCGCGACGTGCGGATTTTTCGTATATCCGGGCGTCATCTGCCTGCGTTAGTCTGACCGTTCCTTGCTGTCTGCCGAGCTTTCCATGCCTGACCTGCTAGACCGCTACCCGCTCACTGCGGGCACTTATCACGAACTGCTCGATGGCAGTGGTGCAGTGCGCCCGCACTGGCAGCGGCTGTTCGATCATTTACAGCGCAGCAGCCCGGCGCAACTGGTGCAGCGTCAGGCGTTGCTGGCCCGGCAGATTCAGGAAAACGGCGTCACCTATAACGTCTACGCCGACCCGAAGGGCGCTGATCGGCCGTGGGAGCTGGATCTGCTGCCGCACGTGATCGCCGCTGACGAGTGGCAGCACCTGTCAGCCGGAATCGCCCAGCGGGCGCGCCTGCTCAATGCGGTGCTGGCCGATCTGTACGGCCCGCAACGGTTGATCAGCGAAGGGCTGTTGCCGGCGGAGCTGGTCTTCGGTCACAACAATTTTCTCTGGCCTTGCCAAGGCATTGCGCCGCCGGAAGCGACTTTTCTGCATTTGTACGCCGTGGATCTGGCGCGCACGCCGGACGGGCGCTGGTGGGTGACGGCGGATCGCACCCAGGCACCGTCGGGGGCCGGTTATGCGCTGGAAAACCGCACCATCGTCTCGCGGGCGTTTCCCGAGTTGTACCGCGATCTGAAGGTGCAGCACCTGGCGGGCTTCTTCCGTACCTTGCAGGAAACCCTCGCGCGGCAGGCGCCCTGTGACGACGACGCGCCGCTGGTGGTGCTGCTGACGCCCGGACGCTTCAACGAAAGCTATTTCGAACACCTTTATCTGGCGCGCCAGCTCGGTTATCCGCTGGTTGAAGGCGGCGATCTGACGGTGCGCGATGCCACGGTGTTCCTGAAAACCCTCAGCGGTTTACGCCGGGTCCACGCGATCATGCGCCGGCTCGACGATGACTTCTGCGATCCGCTTGAGCTGCGTACCGATTCGGCGCTCGGCGTGCCCGGCTTGCTGGAAGCGGTGCGGCAGGGTCGGGTGCTGGTGGCCAACGCCCTGGGCAGCGGTGTGCTGGAGTCACCGGGGTTGCTCGGGTTTCTGCCGAAGATCAATCAATACCTGTTTGGCGAAGAGCTGATCCTGCCGTCCATCGCCACCTGGTGGTGCGGCGAGGCGCCGGTGCTGGCGCAGGCCCTGGAAAAACTGCCGGAGCTGCTGATCAAACCGGCCTTCCCCTCACAAAGTTTTGCCCCGGTGTTCGGCCGGGATCTGAGTGAGCAACAGCGTCAGGCGCTCGCCGAGCGCATGCAGGCCCGGCCCTATGCCTACGTGGCGCAAGAGCTGGCGCAGCTGTCACAGGCGCCGATCTGGCAAGCCGAGGACGGCCAGTTGCAACCGCGGGCCATCGGCATGCGCATGTACGCCGTGGCCAGTCGCGACGGCTACCGCGTGCTGCCCGGTGGCCTGACCCGGGTGGCCGCCGAGGCCGATGCCGAAGTGGTGTCGATGCAACGCGGCGGTGCGAGCAAGGACACCTGGGTGTTGGGCGAGCGCCCGCCGAGTGGTGAGCAATGGAAAACCCAGCGTAATGTCGGTGTGCATGATCTGGTGCGCCGCGATCCATATCTGCCGTCACGGGTGGTGGAAAACCTGTTCTGGTTCGGCCGCTATTGCGAGCGTTGCGATGACAGTGCGCGATTGCTGCGCATCATGCTCGCGCGGTATGTCGATGGCGATGATCCGCAGGCCTTGCAAGCGGCGGTCGATCTCGGCGAGCGGCTGACGTTGTTGCCAGACGAAGGTGAATTGCCGGAGCGACTGCTCGCCGCATTGCTCGGTGAAGACTGGTCATTCAGCCTGCGTTCCAACCTGCAGCGCTTGCAGTGGGCCGCCTCGCAGGTGCGCGGCAAGCTCTCCCGGGAAAACTGGCAGGCCTTGGTGGAGTTGCAGCGCGAAGCCATGGAACTGGACACCGACGCGCCGGACTTCGGCGAGTTGCTGGACTTTCTCAACCGCCTGGTGATGTCGCTGGCGGCGCTGTCCGGGTTCGCCCTGGACGACATGACCCGCGACGAAGGCTGGCGCTTCCTGATGATCGGCCGGCGCATCGAACGCCTGCAGTTTCTCAGCAGCAGCCTTGCGGCGTTCCTGCGAGGGAGCGCCGCGTTCGATCAGGCGGGGCTTGAGTGGCTGCTGGAGCTGGGCAACAGCAGCATCACTTACCGTTCTCGTTATCTGGCGGTGGCGCAGTTGATCCCGGTGCTCGACTTGTTGCTGCTCGACGAACAGAACCCGCATGCAGTGTTGTTCCAGTTGAAACTGGTGACCCGCACGCTGAAACGCCTGAACGATGATTTCGGCGTGCCCCGCGAGGCCGGACTGCCGCAACTGGTCGAGCGTCTGGCACGCTTTGATCTGGGTTGTCTGGAGAATTCGCTGTTCGGCGAATCCAGCGTGCGCGCCGCACTCGATGGTCTGGCGGACTTGCTGCAAGACATCGCCGAGGCCAGCGGGCAAGTCTCGGATCGCCTGGCCCTGCGCCACTTTGCCCATGTCGATGATGTCAGCCAGCGTACGGTGTCGGTCTGATGAGCGCGAATTACCAGATCTTCCACGACACTTGTTATCACTACGACAGCCCGGTGTCGCTGGCGCAGCAATTGGCGCACTTGTGGCCCCGAGAATGCACATGGCAGCGCTGTACCGAACAGCAATTGCTGATCAGTCCGGAGCCGACAACCCGGCGTGACGAACTCGATGTCTTCGGCAATCCGCTGACCCGTCTGGCCTTCGAGCGGCCGCACGACGAGTTGCAGGTCAACGCACGGCTCACCGTTGAAGTGCTGGCGCGACCGCCGGCGGACTTCAATCTGTCCCCGGCGTGGGAGCAGACGTGCAATGCGCTGACCTACAGCAGTCAGCCGTTGTCCGCCGCAATGTTGGAGGCTTGTCGTTATCGCTTTCAGTCACCCTACGTGCACCTGAAACGCAGCTTCGTCGAGTTCTCCGAAAGCTGCTTCCCGCCGGGCCGACCTTTGATGCTGGGCGTGCAGGCCTTGATGCAGAAGATTTTTAGCGAGTTCACGTTCGATGCCGAGGCCACGCAGGTGGCGACGCCGCTGGTGGAGGTGCTGGAGCGCCGGCGTGGCGTGTGTCAGGACTTCGCCCACCTGATGCTCGCCTGTGTGCGCTCGCGAGGGCTGGCGGCGCGTTACATCAGCGGCTATCTGCTGACCCAGCCACCGCCGGGACAGCCACGTCTGATCGGCGCCGATGCGTCGCACGCCTGGGTGTCAGTGTTCTGTCCGGTATTGGGTTGGGTGGATTTCGATCCGACCAACAATGTGCAGCCGGCGCTGGAGCACATCACCCTGGCCTGGGGCCGGGACTTTTCCGATGTGTCGCCGTTGCGAGGGGTGATTCTGGGGGGCGGTAGCCACGACCCGGAAGTGCGGGTCACCGTCATGCCACTGGACTGAAGACAACTCGAGCGTGAGGAGCTTTTGTGGCGAGGGGATTTATCCCCGATCGGCTGCGAAGCAGTCGCCCAGTCCAGACA